>DLCS01000146.1:25148-25286 GCA_002480735.1 Bacillaceae bacterium UBA7792
TCCAAGAATACTTGGATTTGCATAAGCAGCATACCAGCATGTTAATACAACAAATACAAGAATGGCTGACTTAACCGTTTTTTCTTTGATGTCTTTTCCGCGCTTTCTACCGCCTTCGATAATCATGTCACGCATTAC
>DLCS01000146.1:25482-27357 GCA_002480735.1 Bacillaceae bacterium UBA7792
GGTGAACCTAACTCATTAGCCAGATAGGATAGGATAGACAAGTTCTGTTCTTTTACCATGGCAAGGTCACTTGGATTCAAGCTTAAGACACTGCTCCAAACAAAGAACATAACAACACTGAATGTTAGGATATAAGTAACTTTTTGGATTTGAGCACTCTTGGCGTCAACAGCTTCTATTCCATAGGTTGCTCTTTGCTTCATAACAAATGACGAAATAATTGGTGAATGGTTAAACGAGAATACGATGATTGGCAGTACCATCAATATCATTCCAAAAATTCCTGTTCCTGATGAAGCAGTAGTAACACTTGAAAAACTAAGCATAGACGTATTCCACTGAGGAATCAAAGATACCGCGATAAACAGTAGTGAAGCTATGAAAGGATATACGAGCATGCTCATTACTTTTACAGTGATATCTTGTCCAAAATTTAAGATAGTGATAAGACCGAGTACTAACACAAGCGATAAAATAGCCCTTGGAGGCTCTTGCATATGCAATTGATTCACCATGAAGCTACTTGCCGTATTTGTAAGTGCAACTGAATACATGAGTACGATTGTATAGATGGAGATGAAAAATACGATATTGAAAATGATACTTGCCTTGTTTCCGAAATACTCTCTAATCGTACCCGTAATCCCTTCTTCAGCAGAATTGGATGCGTATATCATTTTTGCAAGCGCTCTATGCGAGTAATACATGACAGGAAATGCAAGGATGGTAATTAACAATAATGATAATAAACCGCCTGCACCTGCATTAATAGGTAAAAACAGTACTCCTGCTCCAATGGCTGTTCCAAATAGACTCAATGCCCAGGTGGTATCTTGTTTATGCCACTTTTTTGGATCTGGATAATTTTCATTTTTTACCGCGGAATTTTCAGTTTGATAGTCTAATTTCTTAGCAGTATTCCCATGCATAATAATGATTCCTCCTACCGTTTATAGTTTAATATGTTTCTCTCCAAAAATTTTACTTTTAATCGCAATTCCTGTAGGTGTGGCCGCAATTCCGCCCAAACCTGTCTCTCTTAATTCGCGTGGCATCTGCCTTCCAACTCGATACATCGCTTCAACCACTTCGTCAGCATTGATGACGTTGGTTACTCCTGCTAATGCGATGTCAGCTGCTACTAAAGCATTGGCAGTACCAATTGCGTTTCTCTTTACACAAGGGATTTCTACCAAACCAGCGACTGGGTCACAAACTAGACCAAGCAAATTTTGTAATGCTGTTGAGAACGCTTCAGACGATTGCTGTGGTGTTCCTCCTGCAGCTTCTACCGCTGCTGCAGCCGCCATTGCTGAGGCACTGCCTACTTCGGCTTGACATCCACCGAACGCTCCGGCAATACAAGCATTATTTGCAACTACCATTCCAAATAATGCTGAAGTGAAGAGAAAATGAACCATGTCCTCATGATTTAGCTGCAGCGTATCTTTAATAGCAAATAGCACTCCAGGGATGGTCCCACTCGCCCCTGCTGTTGGAGTTGCACAAATAGCTCCTAACGAAGCATTTACTTCATTCACACCGATAGCACTTTGGACCCCGTATACCATCAAATCTCCAGAAAGGGTTTTCCCACTTTCTCGATATTTTTTTATTTTGACAGCGTCACCACCCGTTAACCCAGTTGGAGAAAATACACCGTCACCTTCTATACTTTTATTGACGGAGTTTTCCATCGCCTGTAAATTTTTTTCCATTTTACGCCAAACTTCTTCATAAGAAGCTTTCGTTTGCTCCATTTCCTGTTCGATGGCTAATTCATAAATAGGCTTTTGTTTTTCATTAGCTGCATCGACAATTTCTTTTATGGACATATACATGTTTTTTCCCTCCTAATGAAACTAAAGAATGATG
>DLCS01000017.1 GCA_002480735.1 Bacillaceae bacterium UBA7792
ATGCTTATATGGCTGTACCATGTTTTATCCCCCTTTTTTAAAATCATTCATTGATTAGATATGCAAGAATTATGCCAATTTCAAAAGGCTGTTGTAGATGGTATTTTTGTTTAATAGAGCAAAATAATTTTGCCCTTCTAGGCAATCTTTTGCAAAAAAACCTTGCACTAGCTAAAATGGAGAATGAAAGTAGGGAGATATTATGGAAGCTAATAATCTAAAGGATATCATATTTGAAAAAATCCTTGATTCGATCGATGTTGGTGTACATGTCGTCGACTCCAATGGAATGACGATTTTTTATAATCGAAAAATGGGTGAAATTGAGGAGATGAAGATAGAGGATGTTCTTGGAAAAAACATTCGCGAGGTCTTCTCTTTCCATAAAAATGGAGATAGCACGCTGCTCAGGGTACTGAAAAGAGGAACAAAAATCTCCAATGTGCGCCAATCGTATTTTAATAATAGGGGCCAAGAAATTACGACAATTAATAATACCTTCCCGATCGACAAGGACGGTGCACTAATCGGGGCGATGGAAATTGCCCGCGATGTTACAAAGATTGAAAAAATGATTCGAGATAACATCTTAAAAGGAGATACGAGGTATACCTTTGATAGTATCATTGGGCGGAATGATGCACTCTTAGAGGTTATTGAAGCAAGTAAGCGAGCGACAAGGACCAATTCCTCCATTCTCATTATCGGTGAAACCGGAACAGGAAAGGAGCTCTTTGCTCAAAGCATTCACAACGGCAGCAGTCGCTCCTCAAAGCCCTATCTCTCTCAAAATTGTGCCGCCATCCCAGATACATTAATGGAAGGAATCCTCTTCGGAACCAAAAAAGGGGCTTTTACAGGCGCAGTCGATCGACCTGGCTTATTTGAACAGGCCAATGGCGGTACATTGCTCCTTGATGAAATCAATTCGCTTGATCCTTCGCTGCAAGCAAAGCTTTTGCGTGTCATCCAGGAGAGAACCGTCCGCAGAATTGGGGATACAAAGGATGTCCCTGTCGATGTACGCATCATCGCTACGATTAACGAGGACCCGATCGATGCCATTACTACTGGAAGACTGCGAAAGGATCTATTCTATCGACTAAGTGTTGTTTCGCTCTTCATTCCCCCTTTACGAGAAAGAAAGGATGATATCGAAGAGCTCATTCACTTTTTTATAAAAAAATACAATCACTTGTTTCGGATGAATGTTGCAGGAATGGAAAAGGGGCTCATGTTAAGATTAATGGAATATGACTGGCCAGGAAATGTTAGGGAGCTAGAGCATATAATTGAAGGAGCAATGAATCTAATTGACCAAGAGGAGTTCATCACCTCATCCCATCTCCCTATCCATCTGCGACAAAGGCCGCAATTTCGCAAAGAGGAAATGAACTTAGGCGCAGCGAAAGAAGAAGGAAAATCACTTGATGCTTTCCTTCGAGAAGCCGAAATCGTTTTTTTGAAAAGAAGCTTGGGGCAGCATGATGGGAATATTACAAGAACAGCCAAATCATTAGGAATGAGTCGACAAAACCTGCAATATCGCTTGCGGAAATACAATATTCGAGCTGATTTGCGGTAAGTTGAGGATTTTTGCGAAAGCAGTATTTCCAGCCTTTTTGATCGAAAAAACCGGGCAGCAAATTTTCCACCCGGTTTTCCATTCTTATCTTTGAGATTGTTCAATCCATTCTTGAAGCTTATCTTTAAGTGTATTGAAGCCTTGCGGAGTTTCTTCCTGCTTGAATGCTACTGCTGCTTGACGCTTGCGTGGTTTTTTTGCCTTTGGAGCTTCTGTACGTACAGGTGCTTCTTGAGTCGCACGAATGGATAAACCAATTTTTCCTGCTTCCTCATCAATAGATAACACCTTAACTGTTACTTCATCTCCAACTTTTAAATGCTCATTGATATCCTTAACAAAGCCATGTGTCACTTCAGAAATATGAACAAGACCTTGAGTATTTTCACCAATTGCAACAAACGCACCATAAGGCTGTATACCAGTCACCTTTCCTGCAATAACACTTCCTACTTCGATTTTTTCTGTCATGAGAACACTCCTAAATATGATTTATTTTTTATACTTTTCCCTACTCCTTAGGCGATTACCCTGCAACCTTTTATAGGGGACCCACAGAGAATAACCACACTTGAGAAAAAAATAGGGCAGACTTTTATCACCATTCGATTATACGTCTGTCCCCCAAATTTTTAAGAATGATTTAACTAAGGGAAGTTCACTTTATACGCAATAAAAAATTATATCATAAGTAGGAGAGTTTGACAAAAGGCACAATTTGGCTTCTGTCCGTTCAAATCTTCAAATTTCTCAGATTGTCTATGAAGGCGTTTAATTTAAGTTATTTTTGACTTCTTAAAGTTAGCATATTTATTTCGGGTGGATTCAAGAATCGGAACTTCAAAAAGAAAATCGCATCACTGCTCCCAAGGCCGGTGCTTACATATTGCTGTACTCTTTGATAGTTCCACAATCCTTTGACCCGATCCTGCGGAGGAAATAAACCGCCCCAAGTGTAATATGGATCAGGAACGAATAGCGCACCGATGATTGGCAACCGAATTTGCCCGCCATGGTAATGACCTGCCATAATTAAATCATAGTTGTGAAAGGTATATTTCTCATCAGCCTTTAGATCATCGATTTTTGCATCAGGAATAGGGTAGTGGTTTAGAGCAATCAGGACGTCTGAATCGGTCAAGGTGTTCAATGTGGATAATTTTTGTAA
>DLCS01000226.1:0-352 GCA_002480735.1 Bacillaceae bacterium UBA7792
TTGCACGATTTCTTCCAGTCGCATTCCACGGGAGCCTTTTACAAGGATAAGTGTTTCTTCATTTGTATGTTTTCTTAATTCCTCGAGAAGCTTTTCTTTTTCTAAGTAGGAAAATACTCGTCCTTCTGGAAAAACCTCCTTCGCTCCCTGAGCGATAAATTCTCCCAGTCTGCCGAATGTGAATACATAATCAATCTTATCGCTATCAATATCCTTTCCTACTGCAACATGAAAGGCCTTCTCCTCCGGTCCCAATTCAAGCATGTCGCCTAAGACAAGGATTTTATGTTGATAACCATTTAAGCTTGTAACCAGTTCAATCGCCGCTTTCATGCTGGTTGGGCTGGCATTC
>DLCS01000226.1:431-10649 GCA_002480735.1 Bacillaceae bacterium UBA7792
GGCTGGCATTATAGGCATCGTTAATAATTTTTTCTCCATTCGTACCTTCCACAAGCTCCATTCGCATACCAGTTAATTTCAACGAAGCGAATCCTTGATTCATCTCTTCATAAGGAATGTCAAAATAATGAGCCACGAGCATAGCAGCTAAAGCATTTAAGATATTGTGAGTACCAAGTACAGGCAGTTTAAATTCTGTCCTTAGCCCATTTACATTAAAGTAGCTGCCATCATCTGTTTGTTTTATGTAGGTTGGATATAAGGTATTCGACTCCATCCGTCCAAATGTCTGCTTTTTTGCATCCCCATTATATTCCATAATTCTTTCACGCAATAGAGGTTCATCCCCGTGGAAAACAATGAGCCCATTTTGGGCCAATCCCTTAATGATTTCAAGCTTCGCTTCAGCTATTCTTTCCCTTGAGCCTAAATCCTGAAGATGCGCTTCACCAATATTCGTAATCACTACCACATGTGGACGGGCAAGCTTTGTAAGAAACTCGATTTCCCCCCTGCTGCTCATTCCCATTTCCAGCACGGAAATTTCCGTATCCTTCTCGAGTGCTAACACAGTAAGAGGCAGACCGATATGGTTGTTATAATTCCCTTCCGTTTTCTGTACTTTATAGCGAGTACCCAAAAGATTGGCTGTCATATCCTTCGTTGTCGTTTTTCCATTGCTCCCTGTAATCCCAACGACTTTGACATCCAGTTCCGAACGGTAGCTTCTTGCCAATTCCTGTAAAGCAACGAGCGTGTCCTCTACTACAAGAATTGGGAGATCCTTTGGCGGGTTTGGAACATCCTTCTGCCAAAGAGCAGCCGCAGCACCTTCTTTTATAGCTGCTTCTACATAACGGTGGCCATCAACATGCTCCCCTTTCAAAGGAACAAATAGATGACCCTTTTTTATTTTTCTTGAGTCAATGGTTACACCGTTAATCTCTACATCCGCAAATGATTCGATATTATTACAAATCCGTATCATACTTTCAATTTGCTTAATCGTTTTCTTAATCACAAGGGACCTCCTATTAAGAAGCACACGGCGAATTTTGCCGTGCACTTCATGCTATCTAAATTAAAATGTATATTTAATCCTTTGTTTTTCATCATATCGTTCAATTCCAAGCTGCACAAGGCGCTCGATCAATTGTGGATAGTCCACACCTGTATGCTTCCATAAAAGTGGGAACATGCTAAATGGTGTAAAGCCTGGCATCGTATTCACTTCATTAATATAGGCCTTTCCATCCTTCGTTAGGAAGAAATCGGCACGGACTAACCCAGAGCAATCCAATGCTTTATACGCCCTTTTTGCTAATCCCTCAAGAAGCTTATACTCAGCCTCTGTTATCTCTGCAGGAATAACCAATGCGGTATTTCCATCCTCATATTTCGCCTTGTAATCATAAAATTCTACCTTCGGAATGATTTCCCCTGCCACCGAGCATTCAGGCAGATCATTTCCTATGACCCCTAATTCAACCTCACGTGCAGTTACACCCTGTTCAATGATAATTTTTCTGTCAAATTGGAAAGCCTCCTTAAAGGCAGTAACCAGCTCTTCACGATTGGTACATTTGCTAATCCCTACACTTGAACCTAAGTTTGCCGGCTTAACAAAGCATGGATAGCCGATGTCCGCTTCAACCTTCTCATAGGCAGCCACCGGATTATGCTCCCATTCACTACGGATAAACCATACATAATTGACCTGAGGCAATCCTGCTTGGGCGAAAATGTTTTTCATGATAACCTTATCCATTCCCGCAGAGGAGGCAAGGACTCCATTACCTACATAAGGAAGGTTCAGTAATTCCAACAATCCTTGTACAGTACCATCCTCACCATTCGGTCCATGAAGGAGCGGGAAGATGATGTCAAAAGGGGCATTTTGGCTATCGGCTGTAAATAAAGCAGGAGCCAAAGCAGTAGGCGGCAGGGATTCCCCATTAGAAAATTGTAAGGCCGCCACTGTTTCAACCTTTCCTTCTAATAAAGGACCTTTGATCCATTCACCTTGTTCTGTAATGTATATTGGATATATCTCAAATTTTTCATAATCAAGCGCATTTATTACAGCAAGTGCCGTCTGTAAGGAAACCTTATGCTCTGCAGATTTGCCTCCATACAGTAACCCTATTTTCTTTTTCATTTTGAGTACCTCCATTTTTAAGGCAGCATCTAGCCCAAATCAAAACATACCTCTATATTTTATCACTTTATCAGAAGAGGACGTGAATTTTTTTGTGTATTTCCTTTAATATTTATGATGGAATAACTTGACTAAAACCTTACAAACCTAGAGCATAAATGTCAATTTTCTTTCATTTTCGACCATGTTCACGTATATATGCCCATAATCAATCGTTTGATTGAAAAGAAGATGCAAAAAAATAAGGCTAGAGCACTATGCCCAGCCAATTTCATTAAAAAGCTCCTTTTCTCTCTTTATGTGCAATATCTCCTTCAAGCAGCAATTCTCTCTTATTATCCTCTATTTTGACCAACGTTACGCTCGTTCCCTCGATAAATGGTGGCTCCCATACTAAATCAATCGGATTTTCCTTGCAGATCATTTGTAATACTTTAATGACCACCCCGTGTGTAACAATTAAGAGATTACAAGAATCATGTGTCCTTTCTAGGTCACGCAAGACAGCCTCCAATCGCGACTTTACATCCTCAAAGGTTTCCCCATTATTCGCATATTGGCTAGGAGCATTTTGGTAGAGATGATAACGTTTAGGATCCATGGCTTTAATTTCGTCTATGGTCCTACCTTCCCAATCCCCGAGATCAATCTCCATCAGTCTTTCATCTGTCTTGAACGGGAGCGTCCGCTCGCCTATCACGAGCTTAGCGGTCTCGATTGTGCGCAAGCTTGGGCTCGCATACACGGCATCGAAATCTATTTCCATAAGTCTCTTACCTAATAACTTAGCATCGCGAATCCCATTCTCTGTTAAATTAGAATTCAGGCGGCCTTGGAGTCTGTGCTCTACATTCCACTCCGTTTCCCCATGCCGAATAAAAAATAATTGCAGCATCCTCATTTCTCCTTATATTAGATCATGAAAATATTTACCCGATAAATCCCTTATTTCCTTTTCCTTCTCTCGTGGATAGATTACTAGAAAGCTTGTAGCTGGACCACCAGACTTATATAGATCAATTCCATCAGAAGAGATCTCTTCAAACAGCTCCGGCTTTACTCTTTGAAGCTCATGCCCTACACCCTTCGAACCCACCGGCCATACCCTCACGTTTTCTAATAAGCTGATTTGATAAAATACAGAAAGCGGGGCAACAGACTCAGAGTGGACTAACACTTCATCTCCCACTAATGGAAGACCAATTAAGGCAACCCTCCCATTGTTCGCTTCCCTTGTTCCACCATCGTTCGATTGTAACCCAATCACATTGATTCCGACAACAGATTGAATGAGCGGGAAATTACTTTCCGTGCTGCCTGTTACCTGCACATTCTCCATTCCGAGCTCCTTCAGCCCCTTTTGCACACCTGATACAAGCTCATGCCATTCCTTTTCCCCGCATAGGTTATGGATGACAACGGCCAAAGGAGTAGCCCCCGTGGCTAAGCATTCCATCATGGCGACTCGAAAGGAAAAGTAGCCAACTATATCGTAGGCTACTTGAACGAAATCCTCTTCCTTCATACCAATTGCACCGCTGTTATCCGTTGTGATGACAAGTGACTTCCCGTCATCTATCGGAATTATGACTGCATCTCTCACCCTTTGATCGCTCCTTTGTGGTAGGCTCCTTCAAAAAACGAGCTTAGTCTTGGAATGAGAAGATACGCTACTACCATGTTAAGCAGAGAACCAACGAACAAGGACGGCAGAAGCGCTACATAAAAGGTCACATCAAAGAAAAATATAAATGGCAAAGGAGCTAAAAAAGCATTTGCGATCACAAACACGACGCTTGCAAGCAACCTCTTTTCTCTTCTGTACATAAAAGCAAATACAAAAGCCAATAGAGCCATTTCACTGGCAACAACCAAATGAAGGGGACCCATTGGCATTCCGCCAATAAGGGCTGAGACGAAGTGACCGAACGCTCCAACGATCGCCCCCGCTCCACCCCCAAAGAAAGCCGCTGCCAAAAGAGATGGAAAAGCATCTAAGGCAACGCTTCCGATGATGGCTGGGATTTTAATTGCAGCCCCCACGACAGAAAGCCCAATAAAAACAGCCAGTAGACTAACTTTCCTTCCACTCATCCCTTTTTCCTCCTCTAAAAACCTTGGCACTTCGTTCATATTCCACATCCTTCACACCTAGACGGAAA
This sequence comes from Bacillaceae bacterium UBA7792, assembly GCA_002480735.1. Taxonomy (GTDB): domain Bacteria; phylum Bacillota; class Bacilli; order Bacillales; family Cytobacillaceae; genus Robertmurraya; species Robertmurraya andreesenii. The sequence goes on from DLCS01000226.1 coordinate 4,752, forward strand.
TTAATCACACGTGCCAATGCAAAAAAGTAGTCTGATAGTCGATTTAAGTATTGGAGGCAAACCACTGGGGTCGTTTCATCTGCCTTCAACAGACTGACAACTAATCGCTCTGCCCTTCTCGTAACGGTCCTTGCAATATGAATCGTTGCGGAAGCCTTTGCTCCCCCTGGCAGGATGAACCTCTCAAGCTCTGGAGCTTCAGTAATCAGCTCGTCAATTTTGCTTTCCAAATAAGTAATTGCATCCTCTGTCAGCTTCGGAACTCGCTTTTCCGTAATGTTAGCAAGATCGCCCCCGCAATCGAATAGCTCGTGTTGAATTTTTTCCAAATCATGAAGAACATCCTCGAAATGCTCTGGATCTAACTCCGCCACTGCCTGCCCAACAAAGCAATTCACTTCATCCACCGTTCCATACGCCTCAACCCGGATATCATCCTTATCCACTCTACCGCCGATAATACTTGTCTTCCCCTTATCCCCTGTTCTTGTATACAATTTCATTTTCCTTCACCCCTTAATCCTTTGATTAATACCATACCAAATCATATCTACTCTTTCACAGGCTACAACCATATCCTGATAGACCCAGCCAGTTTGATCGCGCCAGCTACGATTTTCTTTTTCGATGGGGACAATGCCCTTACTTATATCTGTGCCAATGACAATGACCTGTCTGGCAGGTGCCTGCTGCTCCCATTTTCTCCAGCCTGAAATGATGCTGCGCCATTTTTCGCGAGAGAAGGATAGCTCCTTAACCCAGGCCTCCAAGCCTTCAAGCACAACGGTTGCTGCGTGAAGAGCATTTAAATCCTCCACCAACGCTTCACCCTTATAAGCTGAAACCCATTTCCCATCTGGGTATCTGGTAATCACCCATTTTCGTTTTCCATTGAAGGCACCTCCCGTAACGAAATGCATCGCTCACCCCTCCTTAGCTGATCTAGTTGAAACGAAAGTTCATAGCCGTTCCCATGTGTGACGTGCCAATCCCAGAAATCTTTTTCGTTTGGAGCATATTGCTGCAATATATATTTTATGACACCACCGTGGGTGACAATGAAGGGATTTCTGATGTGGTTAACCAGTATTTGATGTACTAGCCTGTCCCACCCCTTGTCAATCCGCTCTGCGAACTGTACGAAGGATTCCCCGTTTGGCGGGCTGTATTGAAAAGAATCCTTGAGCCAAAGCTGGTAGGCTTTATCCTTCTTTAAATCCTCATAGGTTTTTTCTTGAAAATCACCAAAATGGAGTTCTCGAAATTCCGTATATTTTTCCGGACTCACCTCCGGAAATAAAAGCTTCATCGTTGCAAGACATCTATTTAAATCGCTAGAAATAAAGTAATCGTAATGGCTTGGTTCCAGCTTGATAGCTGTTAGCTGTGTAACAGCCTCCTCACTTAACGGAGAATCATTCCAGCCCATATAGGCTCTGCGCTTATTTCCTTCTGTTAAACCATGGCGAAACAATGTAATAACCACAATGTCATCCATAACATGAGTTCAGTCCCTTCCACAGAAGCCCCTAATACATCACCAGTAATCCCGCCAAACCATTTCACTGCTTTTACACGAACCCAGACATAACACAATATGGTGATAATAAGCAATATAAGGATCGGAACAAAAATCCCTGACCATCGATACAAAAATGCCCCACCCACGAGAACGAGATAAATTGGGTATACGACAAGGGACCTTCCATTTCCTGCTTCCTGGAATAGATATGCCAAGCCCTCCTTTTTCGCTGCCTGCACAGTGACGAGGACCATTCCCATTACTCCTTTACTGAGAAAAGGAAGAAATATCACCAGTAAGTAGGTCGCCATCGTCATGTAGGTTGTGATTTCATAGATAAATAAGAAGCGGCTGCTTAATAAAATAATGACTGACAGAACGCCAAATGCTCCTGTTCTAGGATCTTTCATGATTTCTAGCCTTTTCTCCTGACTTTGATAGGAAAAATAGGCATCACTGGCATCCATCCAACCGTCGAGATGAAGACCCCCGGTTACCACAATCGTTAAAAGCCAGATGGCAAAAGCTACCGCTACACTGGAGAGGGGCGTCCAGTTCAGTAGCAAGTAGAGGACGAGACTATAGAGAAGCCCTTGCAGCAGCCCGACTAATGGGAAGGTTTTGATGCTGCCATCAAGGTGCGTTTTGTCCATGGGAAGTGCGGCGCGAATTGGGATAGCTGTAAAAAATTGCAGGTTTAAGAGAAATCCCTTCACCAAGATCAAAATCCTCTTCATCCCCTCCCCCCTTTCACCAATATCGGGATTCCTGACTCGACCAAATAAGCGCGATCCGCTCTTTTTACCAATTCCTGATGGAGATTTCCAAGCATGAAGCTATACTTCAGCACCAACTCATTTGTGCCTAATGGCTCGTTTAAAACTTCATTGCTGACTAGAACAAGCTCGGCACAATTCGCTTGAAGGACCCCTATACCATCAAGTAGACGCTCAAAAACCTCTCGTAAGAATTCTTCCTCCCATTCCTGATTCAAAAAGAATAATTCATTATTTAATAAAGTCGTGACACAATCAAGGAGGACGACATCCTTCTTAGAAAAGCTCGAAGCTAGCCGCTCAATATGCCTTGGTTGCTCCCATGTTCTCCACATGAATTCACTTTCCGATCTTTTCTGCTGATGACGCATAATTCTTTTGCTCATTTCTTCATCACTCGGTGCTCCAGTAGCAAGATAATGAAGCCTGCCTCCTAACTCCTTCGCTCTTTGGGCCGCCATCTGTTCTGCAAAAGTGCTCTTCCCACTGCGAACTCCACCCGTAATAAAAATCATCTGCGCCATTCCTCTAATACTTGAAGTAGTTGATCATTTTCCGTCTTGCTCTTAATGGCAAACCTCAGCCATTCTCCTCCTAGACCAGGAAAATTCATCGTATGTCTGGGTACGATTCCATGACGGAGCAAGAATTCAAACAAAGGCAATTGACTTTCAAGCCTCGGGTCTCTCAATAGATAGAAATTGACCTTTGATGGTGACATTTCAAACCCTTCTTGTGTGAAAAAGAGAGAGAGCTTTGCTCGTTCTTTCTCTATGTAATCAATCGTTTGATTGATAAATTCCTCATCCTTTAGACACTCCTGTCCTGCTAGCATGGCGAGAACATTGACGCTCCAATGTGGCTGATATTGCGCAATCTGCCCCACCACTTCCTCACTTGCGATAAGATACCCTAATCGCAGACCCGGGATCGCATACATCTTCGTCATCGAGCGGATGAGAATGATATTTTCACAAGTCCTTTGCAACGGAGTTAGAGGTTCATAGTCTTTCCAGAAATCGTAGAAGGCTTCATCAATAATTAAATAAATGCCTTTTCTCGTGCAGGCTTCCGCTAAGAACTGAATCTCCGCCAAGGAAAAGCACACACCTGTTGGATTATTCGGGTTGCAGAGAAAAACTGCAGCCACACCATCTAATTTTTCCATTAAGCCCTGAAGATTTAAGCTCCATTTCTCATCTAAGTAATGATAGGATATATGACACCCATTTGCCTGACAGGCCTTTTCATATTCAGAAAAAGTTGGCTGAACAATGAGGACATTTTTTTGAGCTAGCATTCGACCTAAGAGCATGATCAGCTCTGCACCGCCATTGCCAACCAGAATCGATTCCTTCGCTACCCCCGCCTGTTGTGCGATTTGTTCCTTCAATGCGTTCGCAAAGGGATCCGGATACTCCCCGATGCTTTCATAAAAATGGAGCCATTTTTCCAAAATCGACTTCGGCGGTCCTAATGGATTAATATTGGCACTTAGGTCAATCCATGTGTTCGGCTTTGGAATGTTCATCGCTTCATATATGTATTGAGGATTCGAACCATGTGCTGGCCAATTCAAATAGTATTCCTCCCATCCATAAGGCAAGTACAAAAAGCACGGACGCCTTTGTTAACAGACGATTTGTTAAAAGGATATGTTCCTTTTGCAAGGGAACGATAGGATCCCCCATTTCCGCCCGCTTGGAAATGATCCCCTTGTATACATTCACCCCACCAAGTTGAATCCCCAAAATAGCGGCCACTGCTGCTTCCATCCAGCCGCTATTGGGACTTGGATGTCGTCTAGCATCACGAAACAGGATTCCCCATGCCGCTCCCCTATTGGTATACATAGGCTTGCTTGATAAAAGCATCAAAAAACCAGTTAGTCGACTGGGAATCCAGTTGAGGAGGTCATCCAGTCGTGCTGACGCCCAACCAAAATCTAGAAATCTCTCATTTTTGTAGCCTACCATCGAATCACAGGTATTCACTGCACGGTACAATAGGGCAAGCGGCGCCCCGCCAATCAATGCCCAAAATAATGGAGCTGTGACCCCATCGCTCGTATTCTCCGCCACCGTTTCAACAGTTCCTCTGACAATCTCTCGCTCCTCAAGTCTTTCCGTATCACGACCAACAATATAAGAAAGCTTTAGCCGTGCTTTCTGTAGCTCCCCTTTATGCAGTGGATAATAGACGTCAAGAGCCGCTTCCTTAAGACTTCGGCGTGAAATAGTCGTCGCTATAAGAATACTTTCCACCACGATGCCAAGATATAGGTGTGTATGATAAGAAATGGATACAAGCGTGAAGGCAATAAGAAAAACGATGCACACAATTGTAAGTACCATTACGATTCCCTTCGCTTTTCTCCCGTTGCCACCATTTAACCTTTTTTCAAGAAATGCGATCCCAGAACCCATCCACTTTACAGGGTGAGGCCAATGCGGGGGGTCTCCAATCAACCCATCAATCAAAAAAGCGATCGTAATTGAAATTATATGGGTTAGCATAAATTTCGAATCCTTCTTCGGCTTTTTTTAATTGCCTCAGTTGTGCAATCATACACGCCCCTGCTGATGAGCTTTCCGAGGGGAGTAATGGTACCTGCAAATTCAAGCATCCTTCCATTCTGCGTTGCTGCAATCAGGATGCTATCGGTCGATGTCCCAGTAGCAACGGTGCCCGTTATAGTGTCTAGTACCTCCTGATCCTCCATCACCTTCACCTTTGCTTCCGTCGCTGTCATGATGCTTTGAATAAAAGCCTCTTCTGTGAGCTCTCCATTCACAAATACCCATATATTAATGGTACCTGGTACCGCCTCAAAAGCGTGCTGGTCACTTTTCGATGCGTCTACCGCATTCCCAACTCCCGCTGTGACGACGACCATGACAGAAAACTCTTCCCCTTTTAATACTTTGTAGGCGACATCCTCCAAGACAACAGCAGTCATCATGCCGATTGTTACGGAAGGGTCAAAGCCGTTTTTCTTCAAGTAGTCCTGCATCTCCTGCCGGTGATCGAAAGCATGATAATTTTTATCGACGTGGCGGTTTACAAATGTTTGGTTCCACCCTACACCCGCACCAACCACTCCAGATGACATCGTACGAAGCGGAGCATCGGATTGAATAGAAATATGCTCCTTCGTCATCCGCATATGTTCTGGACCAATCATGACTTGCTCCGATTCACCCTGCCAATTCGGAATCAGCACCATTTGCGGGACAGGAATTTTCGGATGTGGCTGCTTTTCAATATCCGTACGGTAGACCTCTTTAATTTTCTCGACCCGGACGACCTCATTTGGATGATCATTGGAATGTATCCGCCCCTTCTCAAGCAAAAGAAGCTGATCACAATAAAGGCTTGCTAGGTTTAAATCATGAAAAATTGAGATCACGGTTAATCCTTTTTCCCTTGTCCATCTCTTTAGTAAATCCAGAAGCTCCTTTTGATAGGACAAATCGAGATGGTTGGTCGGCTCATCCAGCAATAGAATTTCAGGCTCCTGGGCGAGAGCTTGAGCAAGAAAGACCCTTTGCCTTTCACCACCTGAAAGCTCCTGTATGTTCTTCTCCTGAAAGGCAGCAA
>DLCS01000221.1:0-4238 GCA_002480735.1 Bacillaceae bacterium UBA7792
TTTTACTCCTCAGAGCTGTGGATATTTTATCAGTTATCCTCGGTCATCCTTAAGGATTTTTATGGGAATATGAAAGCTCCTTGTTTGAAATGGAAAACAATTATTTTTAAAAATTGATAAATCAAATATTGACACTATATATTATACACCATATAATATGGCTATTAATAATATTATATGACGTATAATATGTGCTCATGTATAATAAATGGAGGTGTACAGTTATGTCATTTCAGCTCGGTTCCTCTTTACTTGATGCCTGCGTACTTGCCGTACTAGCAAAGGAGGATGCATACGGGTATTCTCTTACGCAGCAAGTTCGTGAGGTAATGGATATTTCAGAATCGACCCTTTATCCAGTTCTCCGCAGGCTACAGAAAGGGGATTATTTAACAACCTATGATCAATCATATCAAGGGAGAAATCGACGCTATTACCGAATTACCGAAAGTGGTCGTGCCAAGTACAAAGAACTGCTTGAAGAGTGGATAGATTATAAGCAAAAAATTGATTCAGTCCTATTAGGGGGAGAAAAGCATGAGTAGGGAAGAGTATTTAAAGGCATTGCGGCGTAAGCTTAAAAAATTGCCTAATGAAGAAATAGATGCTGCATTAGAATATTATAATGAATATTTTGAAGAAGCGGGAGAAGAAAATACGGCAGAGGTTGTTGCGAAACTGGGCTCGCCGGCTCTTGTAGCCTCGCAAATTTTAGCTGAATATGCAGTAAAAGGGTTAGACAATGAATCAAGCACTGCTAAAAAAGGGCTGTCAGCGGTTTGGTTTATCATTCTAGCTATACTAGCATCACCGATCGCCCTACCATTGCTTCTGCTAGTTATTTGTCTTGTCTTTACCCTAGTCTTACTAGGTGGAACATTTTTATTAACATTCTTTCTTCTAAATGTATCTCTAGTCTTATCAGGTATCGTTAGCATTGTAGCAGGGCTCGCTGTTATTACACAGCATTGGCAAACGTCTATTTTCTTTATTGGCATTGGATTAACAGCTTCTGGAATAGGAATTCTTTTATTCCCTCCACTTGTGTTAGTAACAAAGAAAATAAGCCATTCATTAGCCAAATGGCTGAAAAGGCTTTTCGATAAAATTACACGTAGACGTAAGGAGGGGATGTAAAATGAAAACCTCTAAAAAAACAATGACGCTCATTGCAAGCTGCATGATAGTTGTCGGAATTATACTTGGAGCTATCGGCTTGTCAGCAGGAGCAAGGTTTACTATTACAAATACGAAGGATGGCTTTAAAGTAATCGGACCAGAAGATCGGATAGAAGAGGAATTTTCTTTGCCTTCCTTTTCGAATATAAAGGTTAATCTTGATGATGCCGATGTAGAGGTTATTCCATCAACAGAATACAAACTTGAAATAGAAAGATTAAAAGGAATAGAAATAACCCATGAAGTAGAGAGTGACACACTTTTTCTAACTAGTGAAGAACAAAAGTCTGATCCGAAATTTTTGCTGAATTTAACGATAACGAGCATTCCGCAGCCAGTAGTGAAGATTTATGTTCCAAAGGACGCAAAGTTCTCTGATATTTCAATAGTGAACAACTTTGGAGATATTCGCTTAGGTGAGATGAAAGTGGATAAAATGGACATCCTTTCGACCGACGGGGATATTATTATTAAGGATTTACAATCCAATGATTTAACAATTGAAAATCAATTTGGAGATATTACAGGTAGCAAAATTAAGACAGTCAATTTACAGGTGGAGATGGATGATGGAGATGCGGTGTTTGATGACTTAGATGCTTCTTCAACTGTCTTTAATAATGAGTACGGCGATCTTACCTTTCGAAATATTATGACCCATGGACTTGCGTTGAAAAGCAATGACGGTGATATCGATATACAAGGAATGTTATTTGGCAAATCACAGATTCATTCAAGCTTTGGGGATATCACTCTTAAGCTTTTAAATAAAGAATCAGAATTGAGCTATAGCATCCGCACGGACTTTGGGGATATTTCAGTAAATGATAATGAATACGAAAATAAGGCAACTAATAAAACAAACACAGAACATGAGCTGGACATCGATTCAAATGATGGAGACGTTCAAGTTGTCTTTTAAGGAAGTGAGACGGGGGAAACCTCGTCTCTTTTTCAGTCTTAAAAAGTAATCTTCAAGAAGCTTGAGTGGTATTATGCCTTCTTTCTTGCACCCATTGAAAAAACCAAATAACTGTAAATAGCCAAAATCCACTTGCAGCATATGCAGCGATGACATCTGATGGATAATGGACACCAAGATAGATTCGGCTCAGGCCGATAAGAAGTATCATCAAACTATTAATAGTGAGCAACAGTCCTCTGCCTATTCTAGTCTTGATATGTCGCCATAGTAGAAAGGTCAAAATCCCGTATAATGAAAAAGCAGCCATGGAATGCCCGCTTGGAAAGCTAAATCCTTCCTCGAAAACGATTTGGTTAATCTCCGGACGGGCTCTTTGGAAGATGGATTTAAGTAAAATATTTAAAAGGGTCGAACCAATCATTGTAATAGCTAGGAGAATCAATTCTCTCCGGTTGCGAAGCACGTAATACAGATACAAGGCTGAACCGATAGAAATAATAATGACGGAAACGGTGGACCCAATAAAGCTGAAGAACTTCATAATAGCGGTTAGGAATTCGGTTTCAAAGCCTTGTACAAAAGCGATGATAAGGCTATCAAAAGAAATGAGCTTTTCTATTTCCATTAAATAAGCAATTAAGCTAAAAATGATGATGAACATAATTAGCAAAATAATTAATCTTGAACGAATCGTACATCACTCCAATAACAATTTCTATCGTATTTTTCCCATTTTGTGAGAAAGAATTCTTTTCGGGGAATGATGGAAACGGAACATTGTGGAAAAAATAGTGCTCTTTTTGGTAAGCTTGAGATAAGGAGGAGCAGGGTATGAAGTATAAAGAATTGGATTTTTTAATGGGGTTTTATGATGAAAATATTTGAGGCAAAGGATGCTGGCAAACAGATTGATGGAATCAAGGTTCTTCAAGATATATCTTTGAGTATTTCACGGGGTGAGAAGGTCGCTATCGTTGGTTCAAATGGCTCTGGAAAAAGCAGCCTACTAAAGCTGATTGCTGGAATCTATGAAGAAAATACCGGTAGGGTGAAGCGAGCTAAAATGGGAATAGGGTATGTGCCAGAACATTTCCCAGAGAATATTCGTTTCGGTGTCATGGATTATTTGCTTTTAATGGGGAAGATGACCCGAAAACCAGAGAAGGAACTATTAAAAATAATTGAGGATTATGCGAAAGTTTTTGATATTATGAATTTCCTTCAGACCCCGATAAGAAAATGCTCAAAAGGCACAAAACAGAAGGTCGGAATTATACAGGCATTGTTGAAAAATCCTGATTTATTATTATTGGATGAGCCGCTGACGGGGTTGGATGAGAAGACACAAAATGAGCTTTTGCAACAGTTGCTCTCTCTTCAAAAGGAAATAACGATTATTTTTACGGCCCATGAACCACTCCTAATTGAAGGATTAGCTGATAGAGTGATAGGAATCGATGCTGGAAAAATATTCTCTGATTCTCCTAATGATAAAAAGGAGAATGTTAGAATGATCAAGGCGATTATTCCGAACAAGGAGGAAATCGTTGATATTCCTTGGATGACGCATGAATTTATTGGGGAGCACTCCGCTGAAATCATCGTAGCTGCGAAGGACTCGGATCAGGTCTTACGCATGTTACTTGAGCGAGGATGCTCAATCGTTGAATTAAAAGAGAAGAGGTAGGACGTTGTCAGCATTTATTCGATACCAATTGATAAGTTTTATACGCTCATTGAAATTTATCCCACCAACCGCAATCTTTTTAGCATGGATATTTATTCTATATGCCTACAAAAATGTACCGATTCTAAGTAGCTATGGTGTATCATCGATTGCACTGTACTTAATCATGACGTGGTTAACGATGTCTATTTTTACACTGGATGAGGAATCTGAGAAGCATATTCTATTTACCCATCTGGAGAAAAAGGAAAAATACTTGCTTGGCAAATGGCTCACGTTAATGATCGTCATGATTCCCTTCCTATTATTTGCCGTCTTTTATCCCATCCTGACAGATAGTTTCAAAGGGAACATGTCGACAATACTTTATGTTTTTCCCTTTTATAGCCACTTAGTTTTTGTGGCATTTGGGATTTTAGTAGGAACGCTCTTTTCAGCTACTAAATT
>DLCS01000221.1:4281-16249 GCA_002480735.1 Bacillaceae bacterium UBA7792
TTTTCAGCTACTAAATTTGCGACAAAAAAATATGCCTGGCTATCGGCTGTACTGACTGTCGTCATTTCACTTTCTTCCAAATCGATTCTAGAAATAAGTGGAGTATTCAAGTGGGTTTTGTGGATATTCCCTCCAACATTTAAGGTGGTTGGACATATGGAAGGCGGGGAACAGGGCCAAATCATACCACTAATTATGCTAGATGGAATCTTTGTACTGATTTATCTCTTCATAGGTATGCTATTCGTAGTACTTCTCTTTAAGAAAAAGGAACGTTAATTCGTATACATTTTTAGTCTTGGAAAAAGATATATCAAAATTTTTAACAAGCTCATCATTAAAATTGTCATTTTTCCCTTTGCTTTCACATTAGATAGTACTAATGCGAAGCAGGAGGTGAAGAATGAAGGAGAAAAGAGTCTTTTGCTTGCTGTTTTTACTAATCTTATTAACCGCTTGTAAGTCTGATTCTTTAGAGGATGCCATTAAAACGGACATTCCTTTTAATATGACGAAAATCATATATGCGGAACAGGTCGAGGATGGAGAAATTATCTTATACATAACCGAACAGAAAAAAGAAACAGAGCTCATTGAGGCGCTGGCCGTTGCCTTTTTGAAAAAGGATCATAAATCAAGATGGGAAAATGCGGGCAATAATCACTGGTATTATCAAGAAAATCCCAATATGACTGTCTATATGAATGCATTTTATGATTATGATAAAAAGGGCAAACTGTTGCAAAAGCTTCCTGTGATTTTCGGGAAAATTGAGAACGGACAAATCCACTCTGTTCAGGTAGCGAAGGAAGAGGGGCATTTTGAAGAGGCACAGATCATTTATGGGGATAACAGCAGGTATTTTTTTAAAATAGGCGATTATTTGCTGGTCAACGGGCTTAATAGTCAAGGAGAAATCGTAGAAGAGTACAAAAAAAGGTAAAATGCACAACGTGATTACGGCCATAAGAATGTATCACTTCTGCCATCTATTTTACTGGTCATTATCATAGGGCTTACTGCTTGTTGCCACGACATTTTCCAATGGGGAAAGATTTAAAATAATGAAAGATTAAAAGCCTAATTCCTCCTACTTTTAGTGAGGAATTAGGCTTTTGATCTTTAACAATCGTGCCTGATAGCTGAACACTTATTCAAAAAATACACTTGGATACTCATTCACACCGGAAGCATTATCAAGAAATCACTTTATACTACTGGCTATAAACATTGAGGCATCTTGGTTCACAAAAATACGATTTCCGTGATAGAAGGTCTTGATTTTGGAGAAAGAATTGAATTAATCGATGGGGAAATTTATAATATGTCCCCTGCCCCATCACGTAGGCATCAACAGGTTCTCAGAGAGCTATCTACTGCTTTTTCAGTATATCTCCAAGGTAAAGAATGCGAGGTGTTTTTTGCCCCTTTCGATGTAAGATTATTGGCAGAAAATAAAGAGGATGATGATGTGAAAAATGTTGTCCAGCCTGACCTGTCACTCATTTATGATTTGGAAAAGCTGGATGACAAAGGCTGCAACGGGGCACCTGACATGATTATTGAAGTCCTTTCACCTTCATCAATCAAGCTAGATCGCTGGATAAAATACCAGCTTTACGAAAAAGCAGGGGTAAAAGAATATTGGCTGGTCGATCCGAATAACGAATCTGTAGAGGTACATCTTTTGGTCGGTGAGCATTATCAATTCCAAGGAGTTTTCACGAAAGAAGATACGGTTTCTGTGAATGTATTAAATGATTTGAGGATCAATTTGGAAGCAATATTTATATAGAGAAAGCGAAAGCTGACAAAAGTACCATATATGTCAGCTTTAATTTGTATTTGAGGGTTGGTCAAACCCATACTCCGCCAGAAACTCATCCACAACCTTGGCATAATCTTCCTTATTTTCATTCAATGACTGGGCATGGATGCCGTTTTCCGCGATGAAAAGTTTCTTCGGTCCCTTCTTTTGCTCATAAAGGGCCTCTGTCATCGTTGGCAGGATGAAGTCATCCTTTTTGCTATGAATGAAGAGTATCGGCTTTTTAATATTGTCAATCACGGCGATCGGAGAAACGTCCTTCAAGGAGTATTTCTGGCGCATTTTAACGAATAGGTCCGCCACAGGTAAAAACAATCTAGGCGGCAACTTCATTTCTGTTTTTAGGCGATAGCCGAGCTGCTCCCGAAAATCGGAAAAAGGGCAGTCTGCAATATAAAAGTCGGCGCCATCCTCGATCATTCCGGCATAAAGAAGCATTGTTGCTGCCCCCATCGATTCACCGTGTATGCCAAGAATGAGATCGGGTCCACGGTCAAGCTTCAGCCAATCGACAATCGTTTTCAGGTCGAATTTTTCAAAATGACCAAAGCTTGTCGTCTTTCCCCCAGATTCGCCATGCCTGCGATGATCGTAAATAAGGGCATTGAATCCTCTTTCTAGGAAAAGATTCATATATTTTATCGAGTTGATTTTATTTTCGGTTACCCCATGGCAAATTATCACATACCGGTTTGTTTGGTGAGGTTCAACCACAAGGGCTTTCAAATGATAACCGAAATGCGACTGGAGCAGAATTTCTCTTTTTGGAAGACGCCTGAATTCAGCAGGATTGAGTCTCCCTGCTTCTTTTTCACGGTTGAAAATAAAATCGTCATCCTTCTTTTTCATATACATAATGCGATTGGAAAAATAAACTCCAAACGAAAGAAACACGAGCAAAAAAGAGAAGAGGTAGCGGAACGCTCTTTTCAAAGACCATCCCTCCAAGATGCTTTTTTCTTTATTTTACCATTCTGAAGAAAGTTAAAACATAGAAACGGCTTAAAGGGCAAAAATTCTTGAATAACACTGATAATGATTATCAATAATAAAAATAGGTTACTTAGAAGCCATAGTCCGCATGAAAACGCAAAAGAAAAGACAACCAAAGCTGGTTGCCTTTTCTTTGACAATTAAAGGTCTGCTGGTTCAAATGTCTTGCAGTCGGTTTCCGCACTTGTAGAAGCATCCTTACTCTTGTTATTCACGACATAAATTTGAGAGGCCCCGCATCTGTTCTCATTATTAATGTTGTAAACACAGCTGCCTACTTCGCATAGCACGTCTTGCGCCATTCAAACACCCCCTTAACGAATAGGATAAACCATTCGAATTGTCGTATTCTTTCAAGGGGCTGTTATTCCATTTCCAAATTAACAAAAATTTGTCTTCAGTGACCGAGAGCAACTGTGTTTGTGAAAAGAGCTTATGGGATTAAACCATCCCTACCTCTAAGAAGATTATAATGCAGAACCCTTTCACCTCCGGTTGCTTCGACGGCAGCACCCATCGATTGAATCCAGTCCCCTGTCACAGAAGTGCGTTGCGATCTAAATGGGAAGATATCTTCACCACGCATTACCTGTTCACTAACGCCAATCGTTTCAACTAATTGTCCAATTGCTTGTATCCAAATACCAATCACAATTTCCTCAGAACCTGGCTTTTGCTCCTCTAGGTAGAATAATTCTGTAACAGATGTGGCCTCTAGAACCTGGGCAAAAGTTTGAATCCACAAGCTTGTGAGGATTTTGATTTTTAACTCATTAATTTTTGCATCGTCGTCTGTCTTTTTTTCTTTCTCTTTCTTTTTCTCTTTCTGAGAACTAGTCTCACGTCTTTTATTCCCCATCTTCTGCTCACTCCCGTCAATCCCTATATTTATCATATTCTTAGGTAGGAAATCGGTTATTATAGAGGAAGGACTCAAATGTTTGAAGGGTTTTGACGTTTGCCTGCCTAAATATAATACATAGATTTTTTGATGGGGGAGTGGTTCACTTGAGCGAAATTGGCCAAGCCATCAAAGCTTTGCGTAAAATGGCGGGATTAAGTCAAGAGGAGTTATCGAGGGATATATGCTCTCAAGCACAGTTATCTAAAATGGAAAACAAAAATGAGATCCCTTCGGCAATGGCTCTGTATAGGTTATCTAAGAAATTAGGGGTCGATATGAATTATTTCTTTGAATTTATGGAGACGCCACGGCTAGATTATTTGAAAGAGGTTAAAGAATTAATAGATGAATGCAAAAGGGAACGAGATTATCAAAGATTAAGAAAAATTGTAAAAACTGAAATGCTCAATCCTCTCTTTCAAAATACAGAAAATCAGCAATTCTTATTATGGCATGAAGCGATTTGTATTCATTATCTCGATCAAGAATCGGACAAGGCGATCCTTCTTCTTCATCATGCTTTCACGTTAACAGCGCACCCACAAAAAAGGTTCTACAGAGAAACAGAACTGGAAATCCTAAATAGCATGGCCATTATTAGAAAAGACCAAAAGCAATATGTGGAGGCAGAAAAGCTCTTCCGCCAATGTCTAAATACGATAAAATTTGCTCCACTATCCAATAAAATCCTTAAAATTCGTCTTCTTTATGGGCTATCGAAACTATTAACCGATATCGGAAAATATGAGGAATCGAAGGAGCTCTGTATAGAAGGAGTGGCACTTTGCAAAAAAAATGAAGTTCTTTATTTATTCGGAGAGCTCCAATATCAATTAGGGTCAAACTATGCAAGAATGGGTGAGCACAATAATGCGATCGAAGCCTTTGAGAGGGCTACCAAAATTTTTGAGATTCAAGACAATCAGGAATTTGTAAAACAAGTTCATCACTTTAGAAAAGAATTACTGGGAATCTAGCAAGGGGAATTAATAGAATTTTGTCGAAACTATTCGTATTGTTATGGGTTTTGTTAAATTTATAAGAAAACAAGAGAATGGACTATGAAATATATCAAAATTTCTTCCTTTCGACAAAATCAGCATTTTAAGAAAGTTGATATAGTGGTAGAAAAGGAGGGATTCTATGAGGAAAATTCTGAAGGTTTTAATTTATAGCCTAGTTTTATCAAATTTTCTAGGAATTATGAATTATTTTCTACCAATTAATGAACTAAATCAACATTTTAGTTGCTTGGAGGAAATAGTTCCTTATGACTTACCTGACCGGCATTAAAATAGGTTAAGAAGAAGACAAACTAAGTTAAATCTACTATAAGAAAAAGAATTACTAGGAACCTAGGATACAAATAAATGGGATGGAGGAAATTAAATGAAGTAGTTAATATTATCTTTAACCATTGGTTTTTTAACATTTGTAGCTTTAACCCCAGGTGTTACTTTTGCAGGTACTACAGAAGACCCGACTAATGAATTAGAACAAGAAACGATAACGATAGTTTCAGAAGGTCATGGTTCTTTTAAAATAGAAAAATTAATGAGGGGGACCAACAATGGATAGAGTGCAAAAAATTTCCCAATGGATGAAGGAAGCAGATGTGCAAGTTAGCTTTCTCACATCAACAGAAAATGTTTTTTATTTAAGTAATTTTTATAGTGATCCTCATGAAAGACTCCTCGGGGTAGCCGTATTCCAAGAGGAGGAGCCGTTCCTCATTTGTCCAGCCATGGAAAAGGAGGACGCTCGGAAGTCAGGATGGCCATACGAAATTATCGGCTATAGCGATATTGAAAACCCTTGGGAATTTGTTCAAAACGCCGTATCTAAAAGGGTAGGAAAAATTTCTCGTATTGCTGTTGAAAAAGAACATTTAAATGTTGAACGCTACGAGGAACTTTCTCATCTCTTCCCAAGCGCAAGCTTTGTGTCGGCTGAAGAAAAGCTTAGACAACTTCGAATGATAAAGGACGAGAAGGAGCTCTCGATCATTCGTGAAGCGTGTGCACTAGCTGATTATGCCATTGAGGTAGGCTGCTCTGAAATTAAAGAAGGAAAGACAGAGCTTGATGTGCTTGCAGCGATTGAGTACGCCTTAAAGAAAAAGGGTGTGGCTGCCATGTCCTTTTCAACGATGGTCTTAACTGGAGCAAATGGGGCATCACCACATGGAAATCCAGGTCTAACAAAGATCCAAAAAGGAGACCTTGTCCTTTTTGACTTAGGCGTCGTTGTTGATGGATATTGCTCTGATATTACGAGAACGGTGGCCTATGGCGACATCAATGACAAGCAAAAGGAAATCTATGATACGGTCTTAAGGGCGCAGCTGGCAGCTGTTTCGGCTGCGAAACCAGGTATGCCTTGCTCCGAAGTCGATTTAAGCGCAAGAAATATCATTACCGAGGCAGGATTCGGGGAATATTTCCCTCATCGACTTGGCCATGGACTTGGGATCAGTGTTCATGAGTACCCATCCTTAACCGAAACGAATGGGCTGCTCCTCGAAAAAGGAATGGTATTCACGATTGAACCTGGGATTTATGTTCCTGAGGTCGCGGGGGTTCGAATTGAAGATGATGTCGTAGTCACCGATTCAGGACTAGAAGTGTTAACAAAGTTTCCAAAGGAATTACAGATCATCAAATAGAACCGGTTCTAATCCTAGTTGTCATGGACCAGCTACGATGATGACACAGGTTTTTAGGCAAAAGAAATCCTCTAAGGCAACGTCCCTTAGAGGATTTATTTTATCCAAGAAGCTCTTTCGCTGGTTTATACTCAAAACCAAGAGAGCTCGCTACGGCTTCATGTGTAATATAACCGTTCAATGTATTAATTCCTTTTAGTAAAGCTTCATTTTCTAAACAAGCTTGACGATATCCCTTATTAGCTATTTGGATAGCATACGGAACCGTTACATTGGTTAAAGCAATGGTCGATGTGCGTGGAACCGCTCCAGGCATATTTCCGACAGCATAATGGACAATCCCATACTTATTGTAGGTTGGATTATCATGTGTAGTAATGCGATCCGTCGTTTCAAAAATACCACCTTGGTCAATGGCAATATCCACGATGACTGATCCGGGTGTCATCGCTTCAACCATTTCTTCCGTTACTAGCTTTGGAGCTTTCGCACCTGGAATAAGCACGGCACCAATCACGAGATCAGATTCTTTGACCGCTTCGGCAATATTATATGGATTCGACATCAGCGTTGTCACGTCACTACCAAAAATATCATCTAGTTGACGAAGGCGATCGGGGTTTAAATCGATAATCGTTACACTCGCACCAAGTCCAACCGCTAATCGAGCAGCATTGGTTCCTGCAACTCCCCCACCGATAATCGTTACCTTCGCTCTTTTTACACCTGGGACGCCGGATAATAATATCCCCTTTCCGCCGTTCACCTTTTCCAAAAATTGTGCACCCACCTGCGTTGCCATTCGCCCTGCTACCTCACTCATAGGCGTAAGGAGGGGCAAAGACTTATTAGGGAGCTGGACCGTTTCGTAGGCAATCGCAGTGATCTTATGCTCCATTAAAGCATTGGCCAACTCTGGCTCAGCCGCTAAATGTAAATATGTAAATAAGATCAAACCTTCACGGAAGTACTTATACTCAGATGGCAATGGCTCCTTTACCTTCATAACCATTTCCTTGGACCAGGCTTCCTCCGCTCGGCTTACAATAGTCGCCCCAGCATTCATATAGTCGGAATCAGAAAAACCAGAGCCTAAACCCGCTTCAGTTTCTATGTATACCTCATGTCCACTGTTTACTAAGTTTACAACTCCAGCAGGTGTCATCGCGACACGATTTTCATTGTTCTTAATTTCTTTAGGCACCCCAATGCGCATACTTTTCCCTCCCTAAAAAATGTTCAAACTCGATATTACTATAACACCTTGTTAAGTATAGCATAAAGAAATATTTTCTAACGAGCAAGGGATAGTTGGCTCTATCACGAATATCACTAGTCCTCACTTAAACAAAGTCATCTATATGCAAAGAGAGGTGACGCTATCATTCACCCCTCTTTCTAGTCCTACTAATCCTCTTTTGCGTCAGTGAACTTTGACATATCAAAAGCACCATCTGACTGGTCAATCACACCGCTATTATAAGCATTCATGATTTGCTCGCTGACAACACCCGTACCCTGCTCATCATAGAAGAAAGCTGAGCTCCCTTTCGACTCCTTCTTCACTAAGAACCCCCCTCAAAATTAATTCCTACATTAGCTAGTTTTCGAAATTTTGTTACAGATATTCGCAAGAATTAGTTGTATAATTTAGGTAAAGGAGGAGATGGAAATGACTCTCACTTATAAAAATATTTTAGTTGCTGTTGATGGATCAACAGAAGCAGAATGGGCGTTTAAAAAAGCCATTGAGGTTGCAAAGAGAAACAACGCAAAAATGACATTAGTACATGTGATTGACACACGTACCTTCGCCACCGTTGAAGCATACGATCGAACCATTGCTGAAAGAGCAGACCATTTTGCAAAAGAGCTTATGGAAAATTATAAAAAGCAAGCACAGGATGCCGGGGTTCACGAAGTATCTTTTATTGTAGATTACGGCTCCCCTAAGGTGAAAATTCCAAAAGACATTGCTAAGAAAAACAATATCGATTTAATTATTTGTGGAGCAACTGGATTAAATGCGGTCGAGCGATTCCTTATCGGAAGCGTTTCAGAGCATATTACTCGATATGCACCATGTGACGTGTTGGTCATTCGCACAGAAAAGGATGAATCATAGAAAGATCCATTCTCGTACATTATTTCTTCTGAAACAATAAGATTAAAGTGAAATTGGTTTGAAAATACCGATCATAAAGAAGCACGCTAACTTTAGCGTGCTTCTTTTAATAGAGCTTCTGCTTTTTCAATCGCTAGGTGTACCTGCTGAAAGCCAGTTCCTCCAGTACTATTCCTTCGCTCTACTGCGGTGGCGGGATTCAGAACATGGTAAATATCATCCTCAAAGAGGGGATGGGCTTCTTTAAACTCTTCCAATGTCAAATCAGCTAAATAGCATTGTTTCTTCACACAGGTAAGCACGAGCTTGCCAACAATTTCGTGACTCTCGCGGAAAGGAATGCCCTTTTCGGAAAGATAATCAGCGAGCTCAGTCGCATTGGAGAAATCACTTTTCGTTGCCACTTCCATTTGGTTTGTGTTCACCGTCATCGTATGAATCATACCGGCAAAAATTTTCAGAGAGCCTGTCACCGTTTTGACCGTATCAAACATTCCTTCTTTATCCTCCTGCATGTCCTTGTTATAGGCAAGAGGAAGCCCTTTTAGGACTGTCAGAAGTCCCATTAAATTCCCATATACTCTCCCTGTCTTCCCACGGATAAGCTCCGCCATATCAGGGTTTTTCTTTTGCGGCATGATGCTACTTCCCGTTGAAAAAGCATCATCCAATTCAATAAAGCGAAACTCCTGGGATGACCATAAAATAATTTCCTCCCCTAATCGAGAAAGATGCATCATCAGGATCGAGCTTGCTGAAAGGAACTCAAGAATAAAATCACGGTCACTCACAGCATCAAGGCTATTCTCATAAATCCCCTCAAACCCAAGAAGCTCCGCTGTCAATTTCCGATCAATAGGGAATGTCGTCCCCGCTAGAGCTCCCGCCCCAAGGGGTGATATATTAATCCGTTTTAACGATTCCTTGTATCTCTCCTTATCCCGCTCGAGCATCCAAAAATAGGCCATTAAATGATGGGCGAATGAGATTGGCTGTGCTCTTTGGAGATGGGTATAGCCAGGCATAATCGTTTCTACATGGAGCTTCGCTTGGGAAAGAAGGGCCGATTGCATTTCGTGAATGAGTTCGATGATCATGGTAGTTTGCTTTTTTAGATAAAGATGCATATCGGTTGCTACCTGATCATTGCGGCTTCTTCCCGTGTGAAGCTTGCCCCCAACTGAACCAATCATCTCTGTCAGCTGGCTTTCAAGATTAAGATGGATATCTTCCAGCTTAACGGAATACTCTAGCTCGTTATTGATAGCTTTTTCCTTAAGAGCTAAGAGGCCTTTCTTAATCTGACCAGCCTCTTCCTCCTCGATGATCCCACATTTTCCAAGCATCGTTACATGGGCGATGCTTCCGTCTAGATCCTCTAGCACAAGCTCCTGATCAAAGGAAATGGAAGCACCGAATTCATCGACCCATTCTTCTGCAGTACGCGTAAATCTTCCACCCCAAAGCTTCTTCACACTGTCACCTTCTTATTTTGTACCATGCTTTGAACCTTTGTAGGCAGTCCATACAATTGAATGAATCCTACTGCTGCACTATGGTCAAATTCATCTTCCTTCGTATAGGTGGCCAATTTTTCATCATAAAGGGAATAAGGCGATTTTCTTCCTTCTACAATGGCATGACCCTTGAATAGCTTGACTCTAACTGTACCTGTTACAAATTTCTGCGTTTCCTTTAAAAAGGCAGTTAACGCATTGGTTAATGGAGAGAACCATAGACCATCATAGATCACTTCTGTGATTCTTTTTTCAATCACCGGTTTAAAATGAGCGACTTCCTTTACAAGAGTTAAATCCTCAAGCTCTTTATGTGCCTTAATCAGCGTCATTGCCGCTGGTGCCTCATACACCTAACGAGATTTGATGCCCACGAGGCGGTTTTCAACATGGTCAATCCGTCCAACCCCATGCTTGCCTGCAAGAGCATTCAGCTCCATGATCAATTGGGATAATGGATATTTCTGGCCATTTAAGCTAACAGGTACCCCTTGTTCAAATTCAATTTCAACCATATCTGGAGTGTCTGGAGTATTTTCAAGGCCCACCGTTAAATCATAGGCATCCTCTGGTGGTGCAGCCCAAGGATCCTCCAAAATTCCACACTCATTGCTTCTACCCCATAGGTTCTGATCAATGGAATAAGGGCTATCCAAATTAATTGGAATTGGAATTCCATGCTGTTTCGCGTATTCGATTTCCTCTTCACGAGACCAGCTCCATTCCCGAACCGGAGCCAGCACCTTTAGATCAGGATTCAGGGCATGAATGGATACCTCAAAGCGCACCTGGTCATTTCCTTTTCCGGTACAACCATGGGCAACTGCTACGGCTCCTTCTTTCTCCGCCACTTCTACAAGTTTTTTGGCAATTAAAGGTCGGGATAATGCCGACACAAGTGGATATTTATTTTCATATAATGTATGGGCTTGAAGGGCAACTAATGCATATTCATTAGCAAACTCCTCTTTTGCATCTATCACATAAGAGCTCACTGCCCCAACGGTTAGGGCCTTTTCTTTGATGAAGTCGAGGTCTTTTCCTTCCCCTACATCCAAGCAGCAGGCAACGACATCGTATCCTTGTTCCTGCAGCCATTTAACCGCAACAGAAGTATCGAGTCCCCCGGAATAAGCTAATACTACTTTTTGATTTGTCATGTTTAAAATTTCCTCCCTTTAATGCCAATTCTAGTTTTATAGAATGATGGTTTGTTTGAATAATTATTCATTTGTTTATATTTTTATTCTTTATCTTGAATATAAATTTACCAAGATTTATTATACATTTCAATACTTATTCTTCATTTTGTATAAAAATAATTTTTATTCCCTTGGATTTTGTCGGGATGGAAGGTTTTTCACTAGTATAGTAGAATAAAGAAAAGCGAACTTCTGTTGGAGGCATTTAAATGAATGAATATTTTTTACAGAATGAACGATTGGGTATTTCCACCCCCAATTTACAGCTGGAGTGGGATCAATATAGTGAGGAAACACAGCAGTCGATTCTGCTTCATTGGGAGAAAATTCGTGGAAGAATTCCTGATCGTATTGCTGAACTGGAGGAGATCATCAATCGAAAACAAGCACAGCTTTCAGATGAAGCCGATTTTGCGAGGTCCTGCGAGTTGAACAGTGAAATTGCAGAGCTTGCTTCGATCATCAATGATTTATGGCTCTGGTATCGGACAAATCAGGATGTTACGGAGAAGATGCATCAATAGGGGGACTTCGTTGTTGAACGAAATCCGTGGGGTTAACTAGAAGGGGCTTTTAGGTGAGCAGGGTTGTGTTTGAGGACAGGATTCGCTGGAATTCGGCGTTTCCTGTCCTCATTCGCCTGTTATGGCGACAACTTCCGGTCATTTCTTGTCATTCTTGTCGTCATTGGCCCGGTATGACGACAATTTCTGTCGATTTCTCATCATTCTTGT
>DLCS01000221.1:16504-18665 GCA_002480735.1 Bacillaceae bacterium UBA7792
ATTCCCTCACAACATGACCGAGCTCTGGTAGAATCAGCCGGTTCATCGCTAGCTTTACCGCTCCCGTGGAGCCAGGTGTGGAAAATACAGCCTTGTTGTTCACAACTCCTGCCACAGCACGGGAAAGAAGTGCCGCTGAACCGATGTCCTCCTGATAGCTGAGCATTCTAAACAGCTCTCCAAAACCATTTATCTCTTTTTCAAACAGACCTTGAACAGTCTCAATCGTAACATCTCTCTTCGCAATGCCCGTTCCACCATTCGTTAAGACGACATCAACGTCAGGATTCTCACACCCTTTGATGATAGCCTCCTTAATGGCTTCCTGCTCGTCCTTCACAATCACATAGTCTCCAATAACATGACCTGCAGCTTCAAGCAAATTAATCATCGTTTGTCCGCTTTTATCCGTATCCTTTGTTCTTGTGTCACTAACTGTTATCACCATACAATTAACACGGGCTGGCGCTTCTTTCTTATGCTCTGTTGTACTCATGATCGTTACTCCTTTTCCAGTAAATATCTCATCTGATAATATTTATGGGCAAAGTCTGTCACCCTTTTTGTGAGCTGATAGTTCATCCCTGCTCCAATCGCCATACTCACGAGTGGTATTCCTTGAAGTCTTTTGTTCTTAAATAAAAGAATCGTCACCGCCTTTAAAATTTGCTTCAATGGCTGTTCGATCCATTGAATATCTGTTATTTCCTCTTCGCCATCATAAAAATAATGCTCATTCGTCGATTGCCATTCATTCATCAGCTGCACCCAGCCATCCCCTTGCATTCTTGCAGGTAAGGTAGCTGCATGAAACACCTTCAATGAGGTCATCATTTCAAAAGGGTTATTTACTTCATTGCCGTAGGCCATCGCAATTAATTGCACCACGCGTAGGTTGATGATTGCAATAGCTGGTATATCGGTTCCAAGCAGCAACGGACTCCCTGTTCCAGATAGTCCCCCTTGTACAAAGGAATAGAAGCGATGACGAGTCATTTGCTGCTGGGCTATGTATTGAAGCTGGTCTATCGAAAGCCCTTTCAAATCCCCAATTTCACCAATATCCTCCTGAAACATTAGTCCAGCAGAAATAATTCTCCCCTTCGCTTGATGCTGAAATTCACTTCCCTGTATCAAGGCATGAAGATGAAAAAGCCAGGTATCAAGCACTGAAAAGAACTCCTTTTGCGTTTCAAGGGGAAGCAATGAGAAAGCGCGATCTAAATATTTTTCGTATGCTAAGATTAAATCATTGGACTCATAGCTAAAAAGACTTTGCTCCCAGTCCTTTATTTCATTTATCAGCATTTGCTCTCTTTCCGTTAACATGAACAAACCTCCTAACTACGCCATACTAAATTTCAGTATAGCATAGGAAGGAGGTGGAAATGAAAAGTGGGCTTTGAATCAAAAGCATTTTCACGAAAAATACAAGTTATTTCCAAACCTGATCCAATTTATCTGAGTAAAAACTTATCGCTCTCTTATAGTTCAAAATTTCTTCGTCCTTTGTTGTCTCTAATAAACAGTTCAGCAGCACTTCCATGGCCATTTGATGTTCACTCAAATTATATAAGGTCATGGAGTAGAAAACTTGCATTGCTCTATTATCAGGAAATAATTCAAGCCCCTTCAAAAAAACACTCTTTGATTTTTCATAATCCCCCAATGTCCGATAGGTGCTACCCAATCCGAGTAGAGCCCCTTCTAAATCTTTACCCGATAACCCTAAATCAATGGCTCGCTCATAAAAAGGGACAGCCTTAGATTCTTCCCCTAATAAATCACAGCTCCAGGCACATTGATAATTCACAAATGCATCGTTTGGAAATTTTTCAACTAAAGCGAGCAAGATTTCATTCGATTCCTTTGCATGACCGTTTTTCCGCAACTCCATTGCTCGAGTAAGTTCCTCTTTCACTTTTTCCACTCCCCCAAATCATAGCTACCGATTGAATAAACATTCACAATAATTAGACTGAAAAAATCGGGTAATGTTTCAAAAATAGGCCTGTTAAATCCAAAAAATCAAATTAATAGAATAGAAAAATCCGCACATACTGTTATTAAAAGTGCATGCGTTTTGTTTAAAAGTCTTATTAGATTGAGGGGAAAATGGAGAAAACACTAAGTAGCGATGCGAACAAAAACATTTCAAGTC
>DLCS01000221.1:18772-27778 GCA_002480735.1 Bacillaceae bacterium UBA7792
CAAAAACATTTCAAGTCTAATATGGAAGATGGCTCTAGGCTCTGCAATTGCATGGGAAATATCAAAATTCCTTGGTTCTGAGCATCCTTATTTAGCGCCATTATCTGTCATATTATGTCTTCAATCCTCATTCAATAAAACCCTTCGCCTCTCCATCCGACGTATGATGGGGACGATCCTTGGGATTATTGTGACGGTTCTCATTGCAGGCCATCTGAAAATTAACGGAATTAGCTTAGGAATGCTGATATTGATCGGTTGTTATGTGGCAAAATGGTTGAAGCTAGATAGGATTGTCATTCATCAAGTGGCCATCACCATCTTATTTGTCTTTGTGTTTGAAAAACAATCTCACCTCTATGCCATCGATCGCTTAAGGGATACTTTCGTTGGTGTCATCGTCATTGGTTTGATTCAGTTCATTTGGTTTCGCTTTATCGCCAAGGAGAATCATCTCAAACCCAAGCGAAGCTCCTAAACAAAGGAACCCCCTATGATGTTGAAAGGTTCAGCATCATAGGGGGCTTTTCATTGTGGATTTTTTTAGCCATGATTAATGACTTAATCTCATGACATCCCTTGCGATCATAACTTCCTCATTCGTTGGGATCACCATTACTTTTACCGGTGAATGTGGATAGCTAATAAAGGCTTCCTGGCCACGAACTTTATTAAGGGCAGGATCAAAATACACACCCATAAATTCTAGACCTCTAAGAACACGCTCACGGATGGCAGAGCTATTTTCGCCAATTCCTGCTGTGAAAATAATCGCATCCACCCCATACATACGAGCGGCATAGGAGCCAATATATTTGTGAATGCGGTCTGCAAATACCTGTAGAGCTAACTCTGCACGGTCATTTCCTTTTGCTGCTTCTTCTTCAATATCTCTTAGGTCGCTTGAGAAGCCAGATACGGCAAGCATCCCACTCTTCTTATTAAGAACATCAAGTACTTCTTCAGCAGACTTATGGGTCTTTTCCATAATATATGGGATTAACGCTGGGTCAATATTTCCTGAACGAGTTCCCATGGTTACCCCTGCAAGTGGTGTAAAGCCCATCGAAGTATCAATCGATTTTCCGCCTTGGATGGCAGCAATACTAGCTCCATTTCCTAAATGACAGGAAATTAAGCGCAATTGCTCCAAAGGACGACCGAGCATCTCCGCAGCACGCTGGGATACATATTTATGTGAAGTACCATGGAATCCATATTTACGAATGCCATACTCTTTATAATATTCATACGGCAAGCTATATAAGAAAGAATTCTCCGGCATCGTTTGGTGGAATGCTGTATCAAATACTGCCACCGCTGGCACATTTGGAAGTACCTCTTTGAACGCTTTAATTCCAGTCACATTCGCTGGGTTATGAAGTGGTGCTAGTTCTGAAAGTGCTTCAATTTTACTCAATACTTCGTCGGTAATTAGAACTGAATCGGCAAATTCCTCTCCACCGTGCACAACCCGATGTCCGATCCCTTCAATCTCATTCAAGGACTTGATGATTCCCTCAGATGTCAAACGATTTAACAGCATCTTAACCGCAACACTATGGTCTGGAATGTCAGTTATTTCCGTTTTTTTCTCACCATTCACTGTTATATTAAAAATGGAATCCTTTAATCCGATTCTCTCAATTAAGCCTTTTGTGATAACTTCCTCACTCGGCATTTCAAATAACTGAAACTTAAGAGAAGAGCTTCCTGCATTGATCGCAATTACTTTTGCCATGATTTCCGCCCCTTTATATGTATTTATGCTCCTACTTATTTTGTTCAAGTAAGGCTATTTCTATCTCCAATTTCTCATTTAATCATTGTCTCTCCTTCAATTCAAGATATAGCATAAATTGGGACCGCTTTCACCCTAAAGTAATTATTTTCTGTTTTTTAAACATAAATTTGACGAAGAAGTGAACAGAATAATGAATGCACTTTCATTTCGCTGTGTATCAACTAGGAACACTGGGATCAAAAAAACCGTCACAGCTGCAACGGTTTCATTTATGAATTATTTATTCTCGGCGATCCAGCCGTCAATTTTTTGCAGCACGCTTTCCACTGCTGTTCCTTTCGATAGACTTGGAAGATTGACGAGAAGAACCTGCTTTGGCGCTTTAAGTCCCTCTTCCTTTTTCTGAAGGATGAGGATGCTTTTCGCTGCATTTTCATGGCGGAACATCGTCATAGGAAGCTGTAAAATAGCCTGAATATATGCATGGTCCTGCAAATATTGATGAAGCTTTGGTGCTTCCACACTCTCAAAAAGTCCATTCGGAATTAAGAAGAAGAGATATCCTCCAGCTTTTGTATATTTCATGCTCTGTTCAATAAATAGATGATGCGCATAGGAGTGACCCTTATCTGCCTTGAGATGATAATCAGCAGCGCGAACATCATTCGGATAATATCCAACGGGCAAATCACTGACAACAGCATCTGCCAATTCAATAAATAACGGCTCTAGACTATCTTGATTGAAAAGCTGAATCGGATGCTGCTGTAAATTCGCATTCACATAGGCAAGCTTAATGAGTAAATCGTCAATATCTATGCCGATTCCCTCTACATTTTTTCCAGCCTGCTGATTCATAACGGTTGTTAAAAGGTTTCCCGTTCCAACAGCGGGATCAAATAATAGAAAGGACGACTTGGTCACAAATTTATTCACTAAATAGCCAATGAGCAGTCCGATCGAATCTGGAGTCATCTGATGGTTGGGCTGGACACTTTCCTTCATTCCCTTAAGGATAGCCAGTTGAAAGGATTTGCGTATTTCCTCCACCGTATAGTCCTGAATATTTAATGCTTGGTAGCTCTTTCGCAATCTTCTTAATGTCAGCTCACTGATCTCTTCTTGCAGAACGGATTGCTGAAAAATGTTTTCACCTGTCTCCGCCAGCGCTTCAAGAAAAGATATGCCTAATTCCTCTTGGAGAAGTGCTGCCGTTTGATTAAATACCGTAAATAAATCCTCTACCGGAGTAATTTTCACGTTACTTTCCTCCTTTTTCTAACTTTCTATTTTAACGGGAAAATTTATGTAGCACAAGCGAGGTCCAATTTCTTGCGGAAATAAATTCAGGGGTTTCTATTCAACCGATGTTCAGAAAAGACTTCCTTCTTCGAGCTCTGTCTAAAAGACAAGCAAGACCCCGAACGTTTCGAGGTCTTGTGTTTAAGCTTTTGCTTGTTATTCCTTATTTCGCTGCTTTAGCCGCTTCAATCGCTGCTTCATAATTTGGATGGTTTGTTGCTTCACTTACATATTCCACATATGTAACGGTGTCATTTGAATCGACAACAAAGACAGCACGAGCTAGTAGGCGCAATTCTTTAATCGCCACCCCGTAAGCTTCACCAAATGAAAGATCGCGATGATCAGACAAAGTTTGTACATTTTCAATTCCTGCAGCTGCACACCAGCGCTTCTGAGCAAAAGGCAGGTCAACGCTTACCGTTAGGACCTTCACGTTCCCTAGACTTGCTGCCTCCTCGTTAAAGCGACGAGTTTGAGCATCACATACTCCAGTATCAATAGAAGGTACCACACTGATTAAACGAACATGACCCTTTGAGTCATCTAGTGTAACAGGGGATAAATCATTTGCCAATACGGTAAAGTTCGGAGCTTTATCGCCAACCTTCACCTCTGAACCTAATAATGTAACGGGACCACCTTTAAATGTAATTGATGCCATTTTCCATCCTCCTTACCATCATATGTACAGTGTAAATCATAAACGATTCCCCAGCATAATTGCAAATAATTGCTACCAATATTTACATTGCCATTTAGGCAAAAAAAAATAAGCTCCCGCCAAAGGAGCTCCTATCTTTTTAAAGTTCCAAATCCTGCTTTGGTCCACCGTACTCTGGATTTTGATATTGGTTCTTTTGATTTTGTTGATTTTGTTGGCTGCTTTGACTATTTTGTCCTTGTCCTTGACCAGATCCATTTTTATTAGAGAACATTTGCTGAATTTTTTCAACCGCTTGTGGAGCCAAATCAAGAATCCGTTCATATAAATGGGTGCTTTCATCCAAATGAACCATTTTTACCTCTTTGGAATTAACAATCAGGAAAGCAATAGGAGTAATGGAAACACCACCACCGCTACCGCCTCCAAAAGGATGCTTAGCTGCCCCCTCTTCCTTTTGACCATTATCGATAATAAATTCGCTACCTCCAGCAGCAAAACCAAAACCAACCTTTGACACCGTTAGTATTACAGAACCATCTGGTGTTTCTACTGGGTCTCCTATAATCGTATTGACATCGATCATTTCCTTTAAATTTTCCATTGCAGTTGTCATCAAACCTTGAATTGGATGCTCTGTCATTCTGCTTCCTCCTTCTTAAACGGATTTTGTCTTACTTGAAAAAATGGATAATGGCTTTGATTTAAAGTTGGGTCGTCCGCCCTTCCAAAATTTGATTAGTTTAATACCTGCAAAAATAGCATGCCCGATTCGAAAATGGATCATACATTGAAAAGAAGTTTGGCTTATGGCCCGATTGAATTCTGGTGTGATCATAATTTTAGGTATCGTTTTAACCTTCATTAATGTGCTAATAAGCCCCAAAAGACTTCCTTTAGCCGTCCAAAACGCACCTGTAAGCATGCCTGTATAAGCAGCATCTCCGACTCCAACTACCGTAATCCATTCGATCCTTGATACGGTTACTTTTTTCAAAAAGGAGCGAACAATCTTATAAAAACCAGAGACATGCTTCAAAAAATGCTGCATATCTTGAATGCTATGCAGAATTTCTTCTGCTGTAAATTTTACTTTTTCATGTTTTTTATCTTTTTCCTCATTGCCTACTCCAACCTTTTTGTGAACAACTAGGCTCGGGGAATCCTCCGCCACTTTTATCACAGGAACATTGACCTTGTACTTTAGAAGGCCAAATAGGGCTCTGAGGGTAATCTCTAAGTGATCATTATCATTTCCATGGTAATAATCAATAAATACCTTCAATTTCAAAAATAAAATTGTACAGAGTATTAAGATAATGACAACTAATGATAAAAGAACCCATATCATCCCGCTCACGACCTTTCAGCCTACCATTATCGACGAAATAAAAAAAAATAAACCTGCCAACGAATGTTGACAGGTTTGTAATACAGACTAGTGACAAAACCTATTTTTCATGTACGACTGTTGTATCAGAAAACAAATCATGAAGTCCTTGCTTTTTTGGTAAAAATGCAACAACCGCATAAGTAATCCAGATCGTGGTAGAAATAAAACGACCGATCCATTCACGGAAAAGAATCGTACTCCAAGACAATTTGTTCCCCTTTAAATCAACAACCTTCAATCCAAATGCCATTTTTCCAAGGGTTTGGCCGAAGAACTTCGTCATTAGGACAAAATAAGCATAAAAAGTAATAGCCGTCGCAATCGAAATAGGAGCAAACATACTAATGGCACTTAATTCAAGATCGAACGCACGAAAAGCAGGGTTAATCACGATGCGATCAATGCTTCCGATGACAATAAGATCTAAAAGATAGGCCCAGAATCTCATCCAGAATCCTGCATATTTCATATTTGGAATCTCTTTGTTCCGATCCGTTTCTATTGGAACAAGC
This sequence comes from Bacillaceae bacterium UBA7792, assembly GCA_002480735.1. Lineage (GTDB taxonomy): Bacteria > Bacillota > Bacilli > Bacillales > Cytobacillaceae > Robertmurraya > Robertmurraya andreesenii. The sequence continues at coordinate 24,388 of DLCS01000221.1, forward strand.
TCCTCCTCTTTCGCAATCTGTGGAAGGGAATGTCTGGAGTCTAATGTTCTATCTTGAGTCAAACCTTGTTCATAATCCTTTGAATCCATTTTGACCTTCCCTCCTATTCAGCATATAAATACATCAGACGTGGAGAATGAGACTTCGATAAAATTTGAATCAAATCCGAAATTTCATGCTGCTCGCCCATCATTTTTTGCGCTCCCATGCTGAACAAAGAACCAAATCCAAAGGATTCTGTATAACTCACGACTTGAGCATCCTTTAATTTCTGTTCCTTCTTCACAACCTCAACAACATCGCTGAAATAACCGAAGCCATCTATCAAATTCAATTCTTTTGCTTGTCTGCCATCATAGACTCTTCCGTCGGCGATCTTTTTGACCTGTTCCTTCGTCATTCCTCTTCCTTTAGCAATCACATCGACAAAGCCTTCATAAGAGTTATTAATCATCTCTTGAAGAATATTTCGTTCCTCCTCAGTCATTTCCCTTGTTGGGCTCATAATATCCTTATACGGACCACTTTTAATAGTGACAAATTCAACCCCGTATTTTTCCGCTAAACCAGAAAAATTATAGCCCTGCATGATAACTCCTAAAGAACCTGTTAATGTTTCTGGCGTTGCATAAATTTTATGAGCCGGTGCGGAAATATAATAGCCGCCAGATGCAGCCATGGAGCCCATGGAAATATACACAGGTTTCTTTGCCTCTTCCTGTATTTCAACAATCTTGTCATGAATTTCCGCACTTTCGACAACGCCACCGCCTGGCGTATTCACCCGTATGATAACCGCCTTCACGGTATTATCATCTTTGACATGCTCCAATTTTTCCATGAAGGAACGGTGATTGTAGCCCTCACTGGCGAAAAAGGAAGTCACATCCCCCGTATCCTGAATCGTACCATTCAACTCCAATACAGCGATTTGATTAAAAACATCGCCTTCTTTAATAACTTCCTCTACGAATAATTCGTCACTCGCACCAAATAGTTCATCTAAGGATTTCTCAAAATTGCCAAATGCAAAAGCAGAGAACATATTGATTGCAATTGAGAAAAATAATAGAACTGCTGCTATTCCTAAAGCAGCCCAACGTTTTCCTGTCATTCCTCTTCCTCCTTTGGAATCATTAAGAAAGGTATTATGGGTTCACCATCAAACTTGAACTCCTACACAATATAAATCTTATCCTCTGGTTCAGACATCAATGTCAATTACCCTGTAATATTTACGGGATACCTTTCAAAATGTTTCAAAAACCATTACACTTATTTAGAGAGCCTTTTCCAATTATGGCAAAATTAATAATGAATATCTAGAGTATCTTTAGAAAAAATTCAACTACATACGGGAGGATGACAAGATGGCTAAACGCAATAATGTATTTTTATTTCATAAAAATAATGAAGAATTGTTGGAAATCGTTCACCCTTTTTACGAGCATGCAGAGAAATATGGCTTTTCCATTGTCACGGATCACAAGCAAGCAAATATTATTATCAGCTTTGGAGGAGATGGGGCGTTCCTGCAATCCGTCAGAAAAACTGGATTCCGTGATGATTGCCTGTATGTAGGGATTTCAACTAAGGATAGTCCAAAGCTATATTGTGATTTTCACATAAGTGACACCAAAAAAATTGTTGAGGCGATGGCGAATGAACAGCTGGAGGTTCGACGTTATCCGACCGTTGAAGTCACCATTGATAATGAGTTCACCGTCCATTGCTTAAATGAATTTAGTCTTCGTTCATCCATTATCACCACGATTGCGATGGAAATATATATTGACGATTTTCTTTTCGAAACATTCAGAGGGGATGGAATTATTGTAGCCACTCCAACAGGCAGTACAGGCTATAATAAATCCGTCAATGGGGCCATTGTCGACCCGCTCCTTCCATCCATTCAGGTGAGCGAGCTTGCCTCATTAAATAATAATCAATTTCGTACGCTTGGATCATCGTTTATTTTAGGTGGAGATCGCGAGCTTACAATCAAGATCGTTCAGGATGGAAATGATCATCCAACAATGGGAATGGATAATGAAGCGCTCAGCATCCAAAAGGTTGAGGAAATCAAAGTCAAGCTAAGCGATAAAATTATTAAGACCGTGAAACTAAAGGATAATTCCTTCTGGGAAAAAGTTCAAAGAGCCTTTTTATAAAGGCTCTTTGTATATTTCTCCTATAACAGGTTTTCAGAAACAGTAAATTTTCACTTATGCTCCTAGTCCCTTCCCTTTTTTCCATTTAGATTCAATGGATACGATAAGCCTTGTCCGTGATAATGAATAGACGGTTAGCGCACCCCAAATAAGCATAAAGGACAATAGATGTATTCTTGAAAAATGCTCGCCGTAGAAGAATACTCCTAAAATGAGCGTCAGTGTTGGAGCGATATACTGTATAAAGCCCAGCATGGAAAGCGGAATTTTCTGAGCTCCCATCGCAAAATATAAAAGTGGCACTGCCGTAGCTAACCCAGAGCCGATCAGTAACAAATCTGTCGCAACGGATACGTTGAGAAAAGCAAGGTTCCCCTGGAAAAATAAATAGATGATGTATCCTAGGGCAATCGGCATGACCACCATCGTCTCCAGTGTCAATCCAATTGTTGAATCTACTGTAATAAGCTTTTTCGCTAAACCATAAAAACCAAATGAAAATGCAAGTGCAAGCGAAATCCATGGAATCTGTCCATAGGAAACACTTAAAATAATCACACCTGCTATCGCCATGAAAAAGGATAGATACTGGGCAGGAGATAACTTTTCTCTTAGGAAGATGACTCCTAGTATGACGCTCACAAGCGGATTGATATAATAACCTAAGCTTGCTTGAATCATATGGTCATGATTGACAGCCCAAATATAGACAAACCAGTTACCGCTCACCAAGAATGAGGCGGTAATAAGTGTCCAGAGCTGTCTTTGATTTTTCCCGAAACCCTTCACGGTTACAACGAATTTGGACCATTTTCCTGTTATAAGCAAAAGAAGAATCATCAGAACAAAAGACCAAACGATTCGATTGGCGAGGATTTCATCTGCCTTGACATCGTGCAAAAGCTTCCAATAGATTGGAAGAATTCCCCACAGGAAGTAGGAGAAAGCTGCTTGAATGACCCCTAATTTCATTTCTTTATCTTTCATCGCTACGCCTCTATTCCTTCTAGACTCGAAATATCTCCATTATAAACACAAATAGATACAACTTCCATCCTTTTTAGATCGTTTCGCAAAAAGAAAGCAGAGGGCATCAATAGCTAAACTGTCTCTTTTCTAGAATAAACCATTTCCCCACCGATGACGGTTTTTTCAATCTTTATCTTAAGTAGCTCATCAGACCGGCATCCGAAAATATCCCGATCGAGAATGGTAAAATC
>DLCS01000073.1 GCA_002480735.1 Bacillaceae bacterium UBA7792
AAAATTCGGGGGTTAATCCGATTTTATGATTAGTACGTGCTATCTTGTTTGTTCTTCAAATGGCCAGATTGCCAAAGAATATTAATTTATTTTGTTGAAGACAAGCAAATGTTATGTTCCTTATGACATTTTTCTAATATAAGTTGTAACATTGCCTAAACAGCAACTACCTTGTGGATTGTTTACTTCACAACCACATCGGTTTTCTTTTATATTTTCCCGAATATGCTCTACAGGATTAGGAGTAAGTCTATTTTCCACATATTGTTTAATTTTTCCCTTTGTCCAATCAAAACAATAACAAATTGGGGTAGTTGCTGAAGCATCTTTTTGATGTACAGCTACCTTTATGTCAGATATAATGTACTTTTTATTCTTCGTATCAAAATAGACTACCTCACAATCTTCGTTTGAACAAAAGTAGTGATTTTCTTTAGAGTTTAATGTTTCTAATGCAGATGGTTTAAGTAATGATTTTAGTGTAATCAACTTTACACTTTTAGCTTTATTTTTACACGATGGACAATTACCATTACTTTCAATTTTTATTTCTTTAACGTTACTACAACAATCTTCCATCATTCTTCCACCTTTACAATTTATTATTTCTATAAGTATCTTCTGCTGTCTTTTCTTAATCCATTAAAGTTTCGATAATAGGACATTCATAAATATTTTTATTTTCAGGACATCTATCTTTAAGGTCTATCAACATTCGTTCAATTTTTTTAAGATCTTCAATTTTACGCTTAATGTCCTCTAATTTAAGAACAGTAAAATCATATATGTCACGGCATTTTACTTCGTTGTGATCGACAATCCCTAGCAATTTATCAATTTCATTTAAGGTAAATCCCAATTCCTGCATCCGTTTTATGAAATTCAATCGATCAATCGTTTGTAGGGAATACATTCGATATCCTTTTTTGGTACGATTAGGCTCTGGGATTAATCCTAAACGCTCATAATATCGAATGGTCTCTTTGTTTACGCTACACTTTTCAGCCAGTTCTCCAATACGATATTGCATCTATGTCACCTCATATAAATTATAAACCCTGTACCTTAGTACAGGGTCAAGGAAAGTATTTTATATTTTATTATCGTTCTACTTTCTTAAAATACACTGTCATTTTTCAATAAGCCTTACTCGATAATCTTGTCCGTTTGTTGAAGTAAAAAACTACTGAATCAATCTTTAAATCCATTTTAACATACACAAATTCCGCACGATAATCAGAATTCCAAATTAATTTTTGAAAATCCTCAACAATCATTACCTCCTGTGGCTATTAGGTAGAGGGGTTTCCTCTCTGACTAAATTGCAGGAGGTAATTCGTATGGACGAATTAGTAAAAATCAATTATGAAAATCAACGACCAACCGTACTCGGTCGTGATTTACATGAAGCCTTGGAAGTAAAGACCGCTTATAAAGACTGGTTTCCAAGAATGTGTGAGTACGGATTTGAGGAAGGATCAGACTTTAGCTCATTTTTGAGCGAAAGTACTGGAGGCAGACCAAGCATAGACCATCAGTTAACAATTGACATGGCAAAAGAGCTATGCATGATACAGCGTACTCCAAAAGGAAAAGAGTGCCGCGGGTACTTTCTTGAAATAGAAAGAAGATGGAATTCCCCAGAGGCGATCATGGCAAGGGCCTTACAGTTTGCCAATCAGCAACTAACTCAAGTAAAGAATCAAAATAAAGTGCTTGAAGGTACGGTTGCTGTTCAGAATCAGCAAATTGCAGAAATGAAACCGAAAGTGTCTTATTACGATGTGGTTTTAAATTGCAAAGACCTCATTTCCACATCAGCAATCGCCAAAGATTACGGTAAGTCAGCTATTTGGATGAACCGCTATCTTAATAAAAAGGGCATCCAATTTAAACAAGGCGGCATTTGGCTTTTATATCAGAAGTATGCGGAAAAAGGTTACACCAGCACTAAGACTCATAGCTACCTTGGCAGTAACGGGCAACAGCATACAAAGGTCCATACATATTGGACACAAAAAGGCAGACTCTTCATTTACGAACTTATGAAAGCAGACGGTATTTTGCCTCAGATAGAAATGTAGGCTGTGTAATGGGAATCAACAAATTCAATCATGAAGGATACCATGATCCAACTCCCCATGAAGCACTGACCAACATAATGAGAAAGGAAAAGGCAGAGAAAAAATCTGCCTTTAAACCGCTTGTATATATTTGTTCTCCCTATTCCGGTGATGTAGAAGGAAACGTTAAAAAGGCTCGAAGCTTTTGCAGGTTTGCCTTGGAAAGTAACTGTATTCCGATTGCTCCCCACCTTATGTTTCCGCAGTTTATGAATGATAAAAACCCAAAGGAACGGGAGCTTGCCATATTTATGGACATTGTGCTCATGGGCAAATGCTCGGAAGTGTGGGTGCTGGGCAATACCATCTCAAGCGGTATGGCAAGGGAGATTGAAGTAGCCAAGAAACGCAGACAAACGGTCAGATATTTTAGTCCGAGGCATGAGGAGGTCAAAAGTTTATGAAAATTGCAGTTGGCAACAGCCGGATGGACAGGAAATGGAAAAACAAAGATATATCTTGGGAGGATTTTTGCTCCCGTGTAAAGACAACACAACGTACCACAGAAACGGTAGAAGAATATCGGAAACTTAAAAGAGGTCAACAAGATGATATCAAAGACGTGGGTGGCTTTGTTGGAGGGCATTTAAAAGAAGGAAGGCGAAAGAAGGGCAATGTTCTCTGCCGTTCTTTGCTTACCCTTGATATGGATTACGGTAGACCAGATATTTGGGAGCAAATCAGTATGTTTTTCGATTTCAAATGTTGCGTTTACTCCACCCATAAGCACACACCGGAAAATCCGAGACTTAGACTTATCGTTCCTCTTGCTCGTGAGATCAGCGAAGAAGAATATGCAGCAGTTGGACGTATGGTGGCAAAAGAAATCGGTATTGACCTTTTTGATGATACGACATATGAAGCGCATCGCCTAATGTATTGGCCATCCACTTCATCTAACGGTGAATTTGCCTATGAAGAGCAGGATGGAGCATTACTTGACCCGGATATTTATCTTGCAAAATATGAAAACTGGCGAGATACATCAACTTGGCCTGTATCAAGCAGGCAGTCTGAAGTTATTAATCGCAGTCTGAAAGAACAAGCCGATCCGCTTTTAAAAGAAGGTGTGGTAGGAACTTTCTGTCGTGCTTACTCCGTTCATGAAGCAATTGAGAAATTCTTAGGTTCCGTTTATGCACCATCTGCTATGGAAGGGCGCTATGACTATATTCCAGCTGACAGTAGTGCGGGTGTGATTATCTATGATGATAAATTTGCATACAGCCACCATGCCACCGACCCAGCAAGCGGTCTGCTCCTCAATGCTTTTGACCTTGTTCGTATACATAAATTCGGCTCTTTAGATGATAGAGCTTCTACCACCACAGCTCCTGGTAAGATGCCGTCTTTTGTGGCAATGTGCGAGTTTGCAATAAAAGATGAAAGAGTAAAAGCTGAGTTTGCTAAGGAAAGACAGGCACAGGCTGAAGAGGAGTTTAGTGATGAGGATTGGCAGACAGCTTTGGAATTGGATAAGCAAGGCCGAATAAAAGACACTCTAGACAACATCGTCTTGATTATTCGTCATGATAAGGAATTACAGCATATAGCTTTTAATTGCCACCGTGATGGTATTGATGCCAAAGGTGGCCTGCCTTGGGAACAGATCAAGATGGGTTGGAATGATTCGGATAACGCACTTCTTAAGGTGTACTTAAGCAGCAAATACGGTGTCTATTCCCCTACCAAGACCAAAGATGCTGTATTAGCTGTAGCGTCAGAACGAGCCTACCATCCTGTTAAGGAGTACCTAGACTCCCTACCAAAATGGGATGGAATTAGGCGAGTAGATAATCTATTAATTGATTATTTCGGTGCAACAGATAATTCCTATACAAAAGCAGTCATCCGCAAAACGATGGTTGCAGCGGTAGCCCGTATTTATAGACCAGGCACAAAGTTTGATAGTGTTCTTATCTTAAACGGTCCTCAAGGCATCGGTAAGTCAACCTTCTTTGCTAAGCTTGCCGGAGATTGGTTTTCAGACAGTTTGACCATTACGGACATGAAAGATAAATCAGGTGCTGAAAAACTTCAAGGATATTGGTTGTTGGAACTCGGTGAGCTTGCTGGAATGCGTAAGACGGATGTGGAGATTGTGAAGTCCTTTATTTCGAGGGCGGATGATAAGTACCGGGCAAGTTATGGGGTCAACGTCGAAAGCCATCCCCGTCAATGCGTAATTGTAGGTTCTACCAATGCAGAAAGCGGATTTCTTCGGGATATTACAGGCAACCGCAGATTCTGGCCAGTCCGCATTAGCGGTAACAGTAAAAAGAAAGCTTGGCAGATGACCAAAGAGGAAGTACAGCAGATTTGGGCAGAGGCTCTAGTTCTTTATGAGAAGGGCGAAAAACTCTACCTTGAAGGTGATGATGTATCCATGGCAACTAGTGAACAGGCAGATGCCATGGAAACAGATGAACGAGAAGGACTAGTTCGTACTTACTTGGATACGCTCTTGCCGGATGATTGGGACACGATGTCTTTGTACGAGCGTAGAAATTTCCTTGGCGGTAGCGAATTTGGCGGCGGCACCCGGGTTGGAACAGTACAAAGAACCCTTGTCTGCAATATGGAGATTTGGTGTGAGTGTTTCGGTAAAGAGGCATCCATGCTAAAGCCTTCAGATTCCTATGCCATCGGTGCCATTATGAGAAAGATCAGTGAGTGGAACAAGTACACTGGGAACAAGAATGGTGTTGTGACGTTTCCTGTCTACGGAAAGCAACGAGCTTATTCCCGAGTCGAGGAACAACGCTAAGTTGTACCTTACATTGTTCCCATCCTGGTTCTTTCCCTAAAGTTAGTAATGATAAGGAAAATCAACGGTTCGGAACAAGTGGAACAAGAAGTAACCTATTTATTTATAAATAATAAAAAGAAGTAATAGTAGCCTGTGCATACACGCATACACGCGCGTATAGGAAAATTGGGTCAAAGTTGTTTTCTTGTTCCGAGCCTTTTTACATGGGAGGTATTTATGCTTGAAAAATATATCGAAAAGAAACTGGTGGCTGAGGTAAAAAAGATGGGAGGCATTGCGGCGAAGTTTGTTAGTCCGGGTTTAGATGGGATGCCAGACCGCCTAGTGCTTTTACCGCATGGAAAGATGGCTTTTGTGGAATTAAAGGCTCCCAGAAAGAAACCTCGTCCGTTACAGATTAGAAGAATAAGGCAATTACAGAAGTTAGGCTTTACTTGCTATGTCATTGATGATGTTCAGCAGATTGGAGGGATACTGAGTGAAATACAATCCTCATAAATATCAGACCTATGCAACGAACTTCATTCTAGATCATCCCATTGCTGCGGTGTTTCTAGAAATGGGTCTTGGCAAAAGTGTCATTACTCTAACGGCTATATTTGATTTATGTCTTGATCGTTTTGAAATTGGAAAGGTTCTGGTCATTGCTCCACTTCGGGTAGCAAGGGATACTTGGCCAGCTGAGATAAATAAGTGGGAGCATTTAAAAGGGCTGGAGTTTTCGGTAGCGATTGGAACAGAGCAGGAGCGATTGGCGGCTCTTAGAAAACCTGCAAGTGTCTACCTTATAAATAGAGAAAATGTGGACTGGTTGGTAAACAAAAGTGGCATCCCTTTTGACTATGACATGGTGGTAATCGATGAGCTATCATCCTTTAAATCCTATGGTGCAAAAAGATTTAAAAGTTTACTAAAAGTAAGGCCGAGGGCAAAACGGATCGTGGGTCTTACGGGTACACCCTCCAGTAATGGGTTAATGGATTTGTGGGCAGAGTTTCGTATTCTCGACATGGGTAAAAGACTCGGCAGATACATAACTCACTACCGCAATTCCTTTTTTACACCGGATAAACGTAATCAGCAAATCGTATTTTCATATAAACCATTGCCAGGTGCTGAAGATGCCATTTATCAGCTCATTTCGGATATTACCATTTCCATGAAATCAGTGGATTTTCTGAAAATGCCAGAGTGCGTGATCAATGAAGTACCAGTATATCTAAATGACAAAGAACAATCCGTATATGATCGCTTTCGTGAAGAGATGGTTCTTGAACTTGCTAATGAGGAGATAGATGCTATGAATGCAGCCGTCCTTTCAGGCAAACTCCTACAAATGGCAAACGGTGCGATCTATGATGATGATAAAAATCCCCATATTATCCACGACCGCAAGCTAGATGTTCTTGAGGATTTAATTGAAGGTGCTAACGGAAAACCTGTGCTTATTGCCTATTGGTATAATCACGATTTAGAGCGTATTAAGGCAAAATTCAATGTCAGAGAAATTAAGACTTCCAAGGATATCAAGGATTGGAATAACGGAGATATTTCTGTAGCGGTTATCCATCCTGCATCTGCGGGACACGGCCTTAACTTACAAAGTGGTGGTTCAACGCTTATCTGGTTTGGACTTACTTGGAGTCTTGAACTCTATCAGCAAACCAATGCGAGACTTTGGAGACAAGGGCAAAATGAGACAGTGGTTATTCATCACATTATTACTCAAGGTACGATTGATGAAGATGTGATGAGAGCCTTGAAACGAAAGGAAAAGACACAATCTGATCTTATCAATGCGGTCAAAGCAAATCTTGGGAAAGCGAGGGATGCTGTATGATGGATGCATTTGAAAAACTGGCGAATGCCATTATTCTACAGGCGGTCAAGGATTATCGTTTTGCACTGAAAAGACTAGCAAAACACCCTCGCAATGATTCTGCTTTATATACAAAACGTGAGGTTGAGTGCTTCTTTCATTCTGAATTGTTCAATGTCCTCACCTCTCTAAACCCTGACATGTTAATTCAACAACTACAAGAGGAGGTGGTGCGATGATGACAGCTAAGGAATTCCTAAAACAGGCTTATCGCTTGAATGAATTGATTAATTCCGACCTTGAAGAGTTACAAAATTTAAGGGAACTATCAAGAAGTATCTCATCCCCAGTTTTGGAGGAAAAAGTCAGTAGAACCAAGAGTACTGACCCACCCTTTGAAAAATATGTAATTAGAATAGTAGATTTGGAGCAACAGATACAACAAGAGGTTGAACGGTTAGTAAAGCTGAAATCAGATATCCGTGAAGCGATTAACCAGATGGAAAACGTGGATGAGAAGTTGCTTCTTCGCTACCGATACATTAACTTTCTTAACTGGGAGGAAATCTGTGTAAACCTTAATGTTTCCATGAGAACCGTGCATAGACTCCATTCATCTGCATTGCAACATTTAAAGGTACCTAAATAAAAATTGGCACACTGTGGCACAGTTTGGCATACGTTGACACTGTTTGTCCGTAGTGAAAGTTATATAATGGTAGTATGGAATATTAGAAAAAACAGAAGCCTTCACGGGAGCATCTCTCCTGCGAGGGCTTTTTCTATGGGCAAAAGGAGGTGCAGTATGCCAAAAAAACCTAAGCGACCGTGCTCTTACCCTGGTTGCCCAGAGCTAACCGACAAGCGCTTTTGTGAAGAGCATAGCAAGAAGGAAGCCGCACGGTATGAAAAGTATGACCGTGACCCAGCAACCCGTAAGCGTTATGGTCGTGCTTGGAAAAGGATACGTGACCGCTACATCGCAGCTCATCCTCTTTGTGAGGAATGCGAACGACAAGGGAAGCTGACCCCAGCAAATGAAGTCCATCACATTCTTCCTCTTTCAAGAGGTGGAACCCACGATAGAAGTAATCTGATGGCTCTTTGTACTCCTTGCCACTCTGCAATCACTGCAAGAGATGGAGACCGTTGGGGAACCCGGTAGGGGGAGTCAAATCTCTACAGCTTTTTCTTTGTGTAACGGGCGTGGGGCAACGCGTGAAAAAACGCGGTTTCAAACGGGGTAATAGGCCCATCGACGAAAAGAGGTGAGTGAATGGCCAAGGATGGAACAAATCGTGGCGGCGCCCGTATAGGCTCCGGTCAAAAGAAGAAACCACTTGCTGACAAAATTGCAGAAGGGAACCCTGGTAAAAGAAAACTTGAAGTCGTTGAGTTCCAAAATACCGCTGACCTGAAGGGGCAAGAAATGCCAAAGCCAATGGCCATGCTCTCCGCAGTGCAAAAGGATGGAAAAACCCTAGTAGCGAGTGAAATCTATGAAATTACATGGAAATGGCTTGAGGAGCGAGGCTGTGCCCATTTGGTACTTCCACAGCTTCTAGAGCGATATGCCATGAGTGCGGCCAGATGGATACAGTGTGAGGAAGCAGTAACCGAGTTTGGCTTTCTAGCCAAGCACCCAACCACCGGCAATGCTATTCAAAGTCCTTATGTAGCGATGAGTCAGAACTTTATGAGTCAGACAAACAGGATGTGGATGGAGATATATCAAATCGTTCGAGAGAATTGTGCTACAGAGTATTCTGGTTTAAATCCGCAGGACGACGTGATGGAGCGACTGCTATCTGCCCGCAGAGGAAAATAAAGATAAGGAGATATGATGTAATGAGTAAAAGATACTTAACAGCAGAAAGTGTATGCGCCGGGCATCCTGACAAACTATGCGACATCATAGCAGATAGCATTTTGGAAGCTTGCCTACGTAAAGATAGGGCATCAAGGGTGGCTTGCGAGGTTATGGCGACTAAAGGAAAAATTATCGTGGCGGGCGAGATCTCCTGCAGCGAGAAAATCGACATCCGATACATTGTTAGAAATGTCCTAAAAGAGATTGGATACAACCCTCTAAAATTTTTGATTTATGTATATGTACATAATCAAAGTGTAGATATTGCGGCTGGTGTGAATACCGCACTGGAAGTACGAAATGGAATAAACGAACAGTACGGTTCTATAGGAGCTGGAGACCAGGGAACTATGTATGGCTATGCTACAAAGGAAACAAGGGAAATGCTTCCCCTCCCTCTTGTGCTATCCCACAGAATAGTAAAAAGACTGGATGATTGTCGCAAAGGAAAGCTGATAAAAGGAATTCTTCCCGATGGTAAAGCACAGGTAACGGTAGAATATGAAGCTGACACTCCAGTGAGAATAAAGACAATCGTGATATCGGTACAGCATGAGAAGAATAAAACACAGGAAGAACTTAAGGCAGATATCCTTAACAATGTCTTATGGCAGTGCTTTGAAGACTTCCCTTTTGATGATGAAACAGAAATTCTCATCAATCCATCCGGTCAGTTCGTATTTGGTGGACCCGCTGCCGATACGGGTTTGACTGGAAGAAAAATCATGGTCGATACCTATGGAGGGCTTGCATCTCATGGAGGTGGTGCTCTTTGCGGTAAAGACCCAACGAAAGTTGACCGAAGCGGTGCTTACATGGCTCGGTATATTGCCAAGCATATCGTTTGGTGTGGTTATGCAAAGAAATGTGAAGTGAGTATTTCCTATGCCATTGGTAAGGCAAACCCAGTAGCCTTTACTGTAAATACCCTTAGTACTGGAACTGTTTCAGATGAAATATTAACTCTTGCGGCCCAGGAGACTTTCAACTTAAGACCCGCGGCCATTATTGAAAAGTTACGTCTTAGAAATGTGATTTACTCTGACACCGCGGCTTATGGTCACTTTAACAGTTGTCTGTTCCCGTGGGAGGATGTAAATAAATATGGTGAATTTAGAAAGGCGGTGGAAAGGTATGTTGATAGAGAAGATTAAAACGAAACAACTCATCCCAGCTGAGTATAACCCAAGGAAGGATTTAAAACCGGGCGATCCAGAGTATGAGAAACTTAAACGTTCCCTTGAGGAGTTTGGGTATGTAGAACCCGTTATATGGAATAAGACCACAGGCAGAGTCATCGGAGGTCACCAGCGTTTGAAAGTCCTGCTGAGTATGGGCATGGATGAAGTAGAATGCGTAGTTGTTGAAATGGATGAGCAAAAGGAAAAGGCTCTGAATATCGCACTAAATAAAATCAGTGGTGATTGGGATAAGGATAAACTGGCACTTCTCATCACAGACCTAGGTGTTTCTGATTTTGATGTATCTCTAACAGGATTTGACCCAGGAGAGTTAGAGGATCTTTTCAAGGATTCCCTTAAGGATAATATAAAAGAAGATGCTTTCGATGTAGAGAGCGAGCTGAAAAAGCCCGCTGTTTCGCATTTAGGGGATATTTGGATACTTGGACAGCATCGATTAGTCTGCGGGGACAGTACAAAGAAAGACACCTTTAATGTCTTAATGGATGGGAAAGCTGCCAATCTGGTAGTCACGGACCCTCCATATAACGTTAACTATGAAGGCACTGCTGGAAAAATCAAAAATGACAATATGGCGAATGAAGCGTTCTATGATTTTCTGCTTGCGGCATTTCAAAACACCGAAGCAGCGATGGCAAAGGACGCTTCTATTTATGTATTCCATGCTGATACGGAAGGACTTAATTTCAGAAGAGCATTCTCCGATGCAGGATTTTACCTTTCCGGTACTTGTATATGGAAAAAGCAGTCCCTTGTTCTTGGACGCTCTCCATACCAGTGGCAGCATGAACCGGTTCTTTTCGGTTGGAAAAAGAAAGGCAAGCATCTCTGGTATTCAGACCGCAAGCAGACCACCATCTGGGAGTTTGAGAAACCAAAGAAAAATAGCGACCACCCAACCATGAAACCAGTGGCACTTGTGGCATATCCCATTATGAACTCAAGCCTTAGTAACTGTATTGTGCTCGATCCTTTCGGCGGTTCAGGAAGTACACTGATTGCCTGTGAGCAGACAAATAGAATCTGCTACACCATTGAACTGGATGAAAAGTACTGTGATGTCATTGTAAAAAGGTATATTGAGCAAGTGGGAAATTCTGATGGTGTATTTCTATTAAGAGATGGTTCGAAATTCAGATATTGTGACCTGCCAGAGGTGAATGAGGATGAGTAAATTGACACTTGGTTCCCTCTTTGATGGTAGTGGTGGTTTTCCTCTGGGTGGTTTGCTTTGCGGCATCGAACCTTTATGGGCATCTGAAATTGAGCCGTTTCCTATACGGGTTACGACTAAACGTATCCCTCAGATGAAGCATTATGGGGATATAAACAAATTAAATGGCGCGGAGCTTCCGCCTGTAGATATCATAACCTTTGGCTCTCCCTGCACAGATATGAGTGTGGCGGGTAAAAGAGCCGGTCTGGACGGAGAGCAATCCGTCCTTTTTTATGAAGCAATCCGAATTATTAAAGAAATGAGGTGTAAGACCAATGGACAATATCCAAGGTACGCAGTCTGGGAAAATGTCCCCGGCGCATTCTCGTCAAATAAAGGAGAGGACTTCAGGGCAGTCCTCGAAACGGTCATCGGTGTCAAAGAACCGAACACCTCGGTGCCTTTACCTGAAAAAGGGCGATGGCCATACGCAGACATCTATATGGGAGACGGATGGAGTGTGGCTTACCGAACTATCGATGCGCAATATTTCGGAGTCCCCCAACGTCGTCGTAGAATCTACCTTGTCGCAGATTTTGCAGACAGATGTGCCGGAGAAATACTGTTTGAGTCCGAAGGCATGCCAAGGGATTTTACGCCGAGCGGCAGCCCGTGGCAAAGAACTGCCGGAAATGCTAAAAACAGCACTGGAAAAACAGGCGATAGCATAACTTGCCTAAATGACCAAGGCGGAAGAGTGATGTCTGTTTCGAAGGGTATTACAGCAACACTTCGAGCAGAGGAACATGGACATCAGCCTTGCGTAATGCAGTCAAGCGGATTTTGTACTGAACACAGTGCCAAGAGCAGAAGTGTAGGATATGAGGAAGAACGCTCCCCTACCCTTAGAGCAGGTGTTGTCCCAGGTACAGTCATGTCCTTTGAACCGGGCGCTGCTTCTCGAGTTGGTGGCCATACTGATGAAAACTTAAGTGGATCACTTCGTGCAAACATGGGAGATAATCAAACAGCTGTTGTAATAGAAAACCATCCAACTGATAGCCGTGTGAAACTCTCGGGGGATAATAAAGTACAGACGCTGACTTCTCGCATGGGAACTAGTGGTGGGAATGTACCCCTTATTATGAACACTCCTAAAACGTTAAAAATCCGCTCCGGCTGTGAAGGCGGTGGTAAGGGTGCATTGATACAAGATGATAAGTCTGCAACTCTTGGATGCAATAATGATCAAACCGTTTTTGTGCCTACCGCATATGGCATCTGCTCTGATAAAAGCAACTCCATGCAGTCAAGCAATCCACATAGCGGTATATATAAAGCGGATACTTCTCGAACTATTGATGCCAATGGAGGAAATCCGGGATGTAATCAAGGTGGTATTGCAGTAGTTGCTCTGCAAGGCTCGATGATTGGAAGAGAGGATAAAAACGGTCCCCAAGGAAGCGGTATAGATGAAGATGTTTCATTTACGTTGAATACCGCTGATCGCCATGCTGTTGCCTATGCCATGACTACCGGAGCCTATGCACAGGTTGAAGAAGATAAAGCACCTACTCTATTGTCGAGAGATTATAAGGATGCTCCTGTTGTGACTCAGCCTTCTTACGGTATTGATCGGGCGGCTTTTAATCAAGGACAGAACGCTCTTTATAAACCGACTATAGATGAAGAACAGCAACCTACGCTCACAGCAAAAGGTCCTGGAGCAGTGGCACAACCAGCATCATTTTATCCTCAGATGAAAGCTGAAAGTCAATGCTACAGACAGGACGGTACATCAAATACGATTATCAATGGCACCAATCCAGGCTATCAAAATGGATTGGTTGAACCGGACTATATTGTTCGAAGGCTTACACCAACGGAATGTGCAAGATTGCAAGGCTTCCCCGATGATTGGTGTGATGACCTTGGTACGGAAAATCCTACAGAAGATGAAATTTCATTCTGGACGGAGGTTTGGGAAACCCACCGCAAAATTATAGGTAAAAGTAAAAAGCCAAAAACAAGAAATCAGATTATAAAATGGCTTAACAATCCTCATTCTGATTCAGCTGAATACAAAATGTGGGGTAATGGTGTAGCACTTCCATGCGTTTGTTTTGTGCTGACTGGCATTGTGTTATCTACACAAAATATCGCCGATTAATGGAACCGTATTTTCTACAGATAGATGCTCTAAATGACTTGATATTAACAGCTTTTAGAGTGATATATGTACGTACCGAAAGTAGAAAGGCGGTATGAAAATGCAGATTAACTATAATGTTACAGGACCAAAAAGAAAAGCACTGGTTAACGCAATCAGCCAAGAACTAAATGCCCCTGTAAAATATCTCGGAGCACCTACATTTGCATATGAGGTGGCAGACTACAATGTTAACAAAAACGGAGTTCTAAGTGGACCAGATAATAAGGAACTGGTTGATGATCTATTGGGTCTTCACGACTTTAAAGCAATTTCAGAAGAATTTGACACACCTCCTCCGAAAGCAGAAGCGAATGAAACGGAAGAATCTATCAATCTGATAATTCAAATGCCACGGGCAGATTTTACCGACACTGCACTCGAGAACCTAAAAGGATTGGTAGAGAGCAAAGCGGCTCTTATAAAGAAAGCACTTGATACGGATTCTATCCCCATCATTGTAAATGATGAATTTGTCGTCTTCCCTTGGTTTCAAGGTGAGTGCTCCGCAGAGGAGGTTAAGGCATACACCCATTTTGTCACGGCACTTTGCGAAATGGCGAAAAAACAGACCCGTGTCAATTCCACCGAGAAATCAGTAGAGAATGAAAAGTACGCTTTCCGTTGCTTCCTTCTAAGGCTTGGTTTTATCGGACCAGAATATAAGATGGAACGAAAGATTCTCCTCTCGAGGCTTTCAGGTAGCTCCGCTTTCAAAAGCGGAACTGCCAAGCAGGAGGTGAGTAAACAATGAATATTATCCACCCGGAAATGCTAAAGCAACTTAGAAGCTATTACACTCCTGGAACACGTGTCATGCTACTTAAAATGAATGACCCTTATACCAAACTTCAGCCTGGATCTAAAGGTACGGTTACTAGTGTTGATGACATAGGAACGATTCATGTCAGTTGGGATTCGGGTGGTTCCCTTGGAGTAGCCTTTGGTGAGGATTTATGCAAGAGAATCGAAGAGTAAACATGAATCGGAGGAGGTAGTTAATGAATGAGATAATTAAGGAACAAATCCTTTCCATCAGAGAAAGTGGAGTCACAAATATGTTTGATGTGAACCGAGTCCAGTATGAAGCAAATGAACGAGGGTTTTATGAATTGGTAGTCTATTTAATAGACCAAAAAGCGGAGTATGCACATTTCATACTGACAGGGGAAGCGGATGAAAAGAAGTAAATAAAATTTAACTAGGATATGGAGAAGGGCTTCATCTATAGGATTGAGGCTCTTTTCTTTTGTCCTTTTTCATAAAAGGGGCGGTGTTTATGCGGAAACTGAAGAAATATAAGCCGACCGCCTTTATAGCTGATGGGTCATATTACGATAAGGATGCGGCTGATTACGCTGTGGCTTTTATCGAAGCACTCTCCCATACGAAAGGTTTATGGGCAGGTAAGCCTTTTGAACTTATCGATTGGCAGGAGCAAATAATCCGTGATTTATTCGGAATTTTAAAGCCAGATGGATATCGGCAGTTTAACACTGCTTATGTAGAGATACCTAAAAAGATGGGAAAAAGCGAGCTTGCCGCAGCAATCGCACTTCTCCTTACATGCGGAGATGGTGAAGAACGGGCGGAGGTGTATGGTTGTGCCGCCGACCGCCAGCAGGCATCAATTGTATTTGAAGTAGCAGCCGATATGGTGCGGATGTGTCCAGCACTGAATAAACGAGTAAAGTTGCTTGCTTCAACTAAGCGATTGGTGTACCTGCCGACCAACAGCTTCTATCAGGTATTGTCGGCTGAAGCCTACTCCAAACACGGCTTCAATATACATGGTGTTGTTTTTGATGAACTTCATACTCAGCCAAACAGGAAATTATTTGACGTTATGACGAAAGGATCTGGGGATGCAAGGACCCAACCGCTATATTTTCTTATCACCACAGCAGGGACGGATACCCAGAGTATTTGCTACGAAACACACCAAAAAGCAGTTGATATTATTGAGGGTAGAAAATACGATCCTACCTTTTACCCCGTAATCTATGGTGCCAAAGAAGAGGATGATTGGACAGATCCAAAAGTGTGGAAGAAAGCAAATCCAAGCTTGGGAATTACGGTGGGGATTGACAAGGTAAGGGCTGCTTGTGAAAGTGCAAAGCAAAACCCTGCTGAAGAGAACAGCTTTCGTCAATTGCGTTTGAATCAGTGGGTTAAACAATCTGTCCGTTGGATGCCAATGGCGAAGTGGGATGCCTGTGCATTTCCAGTTTTACCAGAAAGTCTCGAAGGACGGGTGTGTTATGGGGGTCTTGACTTATCTTCTACAACAGATATTACTGCCTTTGTGTTGGTATTCCCACCAGAGGATGAAACAGATAAATACATTGTTCTTCCGTATTTTTGGATGCCAGAGGACAACATTGATCTCCGTGTCCGAAGAGACCATGTACAATACGATCTTTGGGAGAAGCAAGGGTATATTCTAACCACAGAAGGCAATGTAGTGCATTACGGCTACATTGAGCGGTTTATTGAGGAGCTTGGAGAAAAGTATAACATTCGAGAAATTGCTTTTGACCGTTGGGGAGCTGTGCAGATGGTGCAGAACCTTGAAGGATTAGGCTTTACTGTTGTTCCATTCGGTCAAGGTTTTAAAGATATGTCACCACCAACCAAAGAGCTGATGAAATTGACATTAGAAGAAAGAATAGCACACGGTGGGCATCCAGTGCTTCGTTGGATGATGGACAACATCTTTATAAAAACTGATCCGGCAGGCAACTTAAAGCCGGACAAGGAAAAAAGCACAGAAAAAATAGATGGTGCGGTAGCGACTATCATGGCACTTGATCGTGCTATTCGCTGTGGCTCAGGTAATAGTGGGGATTCGGTTTATGACGAGAGAGGCTTGATTGTCTTTTAACCTTAATAGTTAGCACAATATTGCTAGTTTTTTATTCGGAGGTGATGCCTATGAATCTAATAAAAGGACTGTTTCGGTCAAGGGACAAACCACAAAACCGTGTGGGCAGTGCATTTTCCTTCCTGTTTGGCGGTACTTCATCTGGTAAAACAGTGAATGAGCGTACTGCAATGCAGGCAACAGCAGTGTATGCCTGCGTAAGGATATTAGCTGAAGCGATTGCCGGACTGCCACTTCATGTATATAGATATCGTTCTGATGGAGGTAAAGAAAGGATTCCTTTCCACCCGCTGTATTACCTTCTTCATGATGAACCAAATCCAGAGATGACTTCATTCGTGTTTCGAGAAACACTGATGAGTCATCTTTTACTTTGGGGAAATGCCTATGCACAGGTGGTCAGAAACGGTCGTGGGCAGGCAGTTGCACTTTATCCCCTACTTCCTAACAAGATGGAAGTTAGTCGAGCAACAAACGGAGAGCTGGTCTATACCTACTATCGTGATACTGATGAAAGTGGCCTAAACCCAAAAGGTGGCTATGTCACACTCCGTAAAGATGAAGTTCTACACATACCTGGCTTAGGTTTTGATGGACTCATTGGCTATAGCCCTATTGCTATGGCAAAAAATGCAATCGGTATGTCACTTGCTACTGAAGAGTACGGTGCGGCATTCTTTGCTAATGGAGCCAATCCCGGCGGTGTGCTGGAGCACCCGGGAGTAATTAAAGACATACAGAGAGTGAAGGATAGCTGGAATAGTGCTTACCAAGGCACAGCTAAGGCACATAAAATCGCTGTATTGGAAGAGGGCATGAAGTTTCAAGCCATCGGTATATCTCCAGAACAGGCTCAGTTTTTAGAAACACGGAAATTTCAAATCAATGAGATTGCAAGGATTTTCCGTGTGCCTCCCCATATGGTGGGAGATCTTGAGAAATCTAGCTTCTCTAATATCGAGCAGCAGTCTTTGGAGTTTGTAAAATACACTCTCGATCCGTGGGTGGTGAGATGGGAGCAAAGTCTCCAGCAATCGCTTATTTTGCCTTCTGAGAAAACATCAGTATTCATCAAGTTCAATTTAGATGGTCTGCTGCGCGGCGATTATCAAAGCCGAATGAATGGCTATGCTATTGGGCGGCAAAATGGCTGGATGTCAGCTAATGATATCCGTGAATTGGAGGACATGAACCGTATCCCAGCTGAGGAAGGTGGCGATTTATATCTGGTTAACGGAAATATGACGAAATTGGCTGATGCAGGAGCGTTTGCCAAAACCGAAGGAGGTCAGTAAATGAAGAAGTTCTGGAATTGGGTGCGAGATTCTGATGAAGGGCGCACTCTCTATTTAAATGGAGTGATATCCGAAGAAACGTGGTGGGGTGATGAGGTCACACCTAAGATGTTCAAAGATGAACTGCTGGCTGGCACCGGTGATATTACAGTGTGGATTAACTCTCCTGGCGGGGATGTGTTTGCAGCAGCTCAGATTTACAACATGCTTATGGACTATACAGGAAAGGTCACTGTAAAAATTGACGGGCTTGCGGCAAGTGCAGCTTCCGTTATTGCAATGGCGGGTGGAGATGTATATATGTCGCCGGTATCCATGATCATGATTCATAACCCTTCGACCATTGCCATCGGTGACAGCGAGGAAATGTTGCGAGCAAAGGCTCTATTAGATGAAGTTAAGGAAAGTATTATTAATGCCTATGAGTTAAAGACTGGTCTTTCTCGAACAAAGCTTTCTCATCTGATGGATGCAGAGTCATGGATGAATGCAAATAAAGCCATCGAACTGGGTTTTGCAGATAAGATCATGTTTATGGAAAATGAAACACCGGATTTGGCAGATAGCCTTATCTTTAGCAGGATGGCGGTTACTAACTCACTTATTAGCAAACTACCCAAAAAACAAAAACAAAAGACAGGTACACCTATAGAGTCGCTGGATAAGCGGCTTTCTTTAATTTCTCACTAATTTAAAGTCCTGCGGTAATATG
>DLCS01000268.1:0-10607 GCA_002480735.1 Bacillaceae bacterium UBA7792
GAGCAGAAGGCTCATAGACCGCACTAAAATTAATATGGGGCTCTGAAAATTGTCTTGGCAGGACAAGCTGTTGAATTTTCTTTGCAAACTCTAGTTCCTCAGTGATGTGATGGAGTGCACTTTCTAGTTGTCTTTCCTTATCGACTCTCTTAACGATTTCGTTCTGATACTTAACGAGCAGATTTACCCGCAACAAGAGCTCCATATCCGTTGGTTCAGTAACGATATCAATTAAAAGATCATCCTCCAAGAAAGGATGCTCTGAAGAGAAGCTCTCTTTGTCTATAATGGCAAGGAATGGGATTTGATGCTTACGGCAGAAGTTTTTAATCAATTCCATTGTTGAATCATTGTAATATCCTTGGTAAACAATAATTGAATTTGGTTTGATTCGTAAATAACCTGATTCGACTACGAGACTATTCAAATTTACGTTGTAAACATCATCAAACTGTCTCTTCAGGATGGTCTTTAATTCCTTTGCATTATCTAACCTTGATTCAACAATGTAAATAGCCATTCCTTGTTCTCCTTAGACAAATGTTCTAATTTTATTCATTCTACCATAGGGAATTTAAATCGTTGTTTAAAAACAGGTTTGTACATAAAACTTTCATAAAATTGTTATAAATTCTAAATTACTCTATTTTTCTATCGTATATACTGACTCTATATAGGTAAAAAGTTGTGCTTATAGTAAGGAGGACGCGTATGAGTGGATGTCCGTTTAAATCTATTCTAGGGAATCAAAAAGGAGCATTCCGATTATTCCGCAAAGAAGATAATCATCATTTAGCTAACACAAAAATTGAAAACAACTCATATCAACCAAAAAACCAGGAATTTCAAAAGCTCTTGCATAATAATGTAGGAAATCAAATTAGATTCGTCGGTCTTTCTGAAGAGGATATTATGAATCTAGCAGAAATCCGTCCCATTATGGAAAGGAACGCCGCACAGATTGTGGATGCCTTCTACGGGAAGCTTCAGGATATGCCGAACCTTCTAACCATTATCAACAAACATTCAACTGTTGAGAAATTAGGAAAAACACTTACTCAATATTTGTTGGATATGGTTTCTGGACGAATTGATGAGAATTATGTCATTCGCAGAAAGGTCATTGGGAATGTCCATAATCGAATCGGACTTTTCCCAGAATGGTATATCGGGGCATATACCCTAATTCAGAACGAAATGCTTCATGTATTAACAAGAGAATTAGATACTTGGGAAGAGGTTATGAAGTACTATATCTCCTTCCAGCGTCTATGTTCCTTCGATATGCAAATTGGAATTGAAACGTATATTGAATCCTACACTTCATCTATGATGAAGCTTAATGAAATCGAAGAGCTTCAAAGCCGGTTAAATGATTCTGCCTCTACTTTAGCGGCTAGTGCAGAAGAAACAACTTCCTCTATTGCCGATAAAGAGGGTTTGGTTGAGCAGATGCTTTCAGAAGTGGAATCGATTACACAGTTATCTAAAGATATGATTGCTACGGTTGATGATGGAAAGCAAGATGTATCAGAGGCGTTAACCAAGGTAGACAAGGTAGTAGACTTAATTGCCAATACAAAAATATTAACCCAAGAATTAAGTGATAGCTCTACCCAGATCGGACAGGTTGTTAAGACGATTCGTGGCATTTCAAATCAAACAAATATCCTATCCTTGAATGCCGCAATAGAAGCTGCTCGTGCAGGTGAACATGGGAAGGGATTCTCGATCGTTGCCCAGGAGGTAAGAAAACTGGCACATCAAACAGAGCAAGCGCTCGACCATATTCAAGGGCAAATCAGCACGGTCCAGGAGACGATTGAAAAATTCGAGAATAGCTTCAAACATATTGTAGATGAAACAAGTCTATTTAGAGAAACGAATCGAAATACCATCCAAATTTTAGAGGCTTCTGTCGAAAATGTGAAGTCCAATGATAGCCGTATTCATAATTTTAGTGGGTTCATTTTTGAGTTCAAAAAAACATTTGAGGAAATCTCTGATGCTTCCCATCAAATTGCTGAAATGGCCGAACAACTCAGTTATCTGAATAATGAATTGACAGATAAATTTAGAAACTAGGCCCTTTTTAAATTCCAAACCGAAAAACAGTAAACATTTTTCTATTGAAATGGGGAATGGGGTATGGGGATGAAAGAAGTTCGATTGAAGTTTGAGAACTGTGAGTTTGCAAATCTAGATGAAATGGCAGCAACACTTCTTAATGAAGCCAATGAACGAATTGTCCTGATTGATTTAGGAGAGATTGAAAACACCAGAGAAGAAAGAAATTATGTGAAATTTCGCCTCATGCATTTAGAGAGGTCTTTTCGAGGCGAAATCTATGAGGGATATCGTTCTATCTATAATTCGTTATGGAGTCAACTATATCGATTAGAGCATCAGGGGAATGATTCCAACCCATATTTAAAAAATTTATTGGAAAGGCTGCGTTCTGCGGTTTTCTGAAAATGATCATTTGTCATATTGATCGGTTATTACGAAATAGCATTTCATCTACTGTTGATCAAATTTTGAATCAGATTGCCTATTGCTCTTGTCCATATGAAAATGGTTCCGAATGCATTATTTATAATATTAAGCTGGCCTTATGGGAAGTATTTACAAACTTTTTGTGTCACGGTTCCGACTCGTCCTGTAGCGATATTCGTGTAGCAATTGACGAATCTGATTCAGAGATTCTCATTCAAGTGACTTCAATCGGAAATGAATTCGAATGGGAGGATTACCTAGATAATGAATGTCCAAATGTTCATGAAGTAAGGGGCAGGGGGCTATATATTCTTCAACAGATTTGCCACCATTTTTCATATGAACAAAATGGACAAGTAGCTAAGATGATTTTCAAGAAATAGGAAACCTACAGAAAGGAGGGGTACGATGCTTATAAATTTTATGAATTCAGGAGATGTTCTCGAGGCTTCATTTATGAACGATATTCATTTTGAAACATCCCGACAATTAGAAGAAGAATTATCCAACTTCAGTCCAGCAAAGGAATATAACAAAATTGTTATTGACTTTTCAAATGTTCGCTTTGTTGACAGTTCTGGTATCAGCTTGCTTTTGAAATGGATTTACCCGATGTCTAGTCATGCCAAGGTCGAATTGGTTCATGTGAGCGAGCCCGTTCAAAATATCTTTAAAATATGTAAACTAGATCAGTTTGCCCAAATTAGCTCCTAAAAATCTTGTATTCCTTGCAAGATTTTTTTTTGTATCATTGGAATTGTTTGCTGAATAAAGTGTAAAATAATAGGCGTATACCTAGCTGAAAAAATCTCGTAAAGACTTTGGGATTCGAGTCTAAAAGAGGTGATGATTGGCTTGATTGGTTGCTTGTGTATTCATGGATTTACAGGAAATCCTTCGGAGATAGAGCCTTTGGTTCACTTTTTGCAAAAGCACACGAATTGGAAGATCAAGGTGCCAACCCTGCCAGGACATGGGGAATCGCTTTCTTTAAAAGGAATTAGCTATAATCAATGGATTGAGCATGCTGAAGAAGAGCTTGAGAACCTACTTGATACTTGTGAGACAGTCTTTGTTGTAGGATTCTCCATGGGAGGATTAATTGCAAGCTATTTGGCGGTCCATTATCCGATAAAGAAGCTTATTTTGCTCAGCGCAGCTGCATTCTATGTTCATCCAAAGCAATTGACCGTCGATATCATTGAAATGGTAAAGGATTCCTTTAAGGGGAAACTAAAGGAAAACGAACTGTTTATAAGATATAGGAGAAAAATGAAGGAAACCCCAGTTGCTGCAGCCCTACAATTTCGAAAGCTAGTGGCAAGCATTAAACCATTGCTAGGTAGAGTGACGATTCCAACGTTGATCGCCCAAGGAGAAATAGATGGAGTGGTACCGCCTAGAAGTGCTTTGTATTTGTATGAAAAGATCGCTGCTCCGCAGAAAAGGCTGATTTTTTTAAAGGAATCAAAGCATCTAATTTGCCATAGTAATGAAAGGGAAAGGCTGTTTCATGAAATTGTAGATTTCTTAAAGTGAGCTTAGCTAGAGATACTTCTGTTGATGAAGGTGGCTAGGTATTCCGATAGTGAATTGAGTTCTATTGTAGAAAATAAAAAAATATGATTTGTCGCTCCCCCTTCATTGCATTTACTACTTTAAAGTGTTAGAATTGGTTGAAAGTGTCAACGAGAATTTAATTTCGGACATACTCCAATCGGGGAATGTCTTTTTTCACTTTTAGCAAAGGCTCTTTTCTCAAACATTGTTACTTTTGGATAAAAATAAAGGGATAACCAATGATTTTTTCAGCTTATCTATTGATACAACGGAGAAAAGAGCTGGTTATTCTATGCGTATCGCACGCCCAATATGAACGGAATGGCTGGCACTAGAGCCATTCCAATATATCAATCCGAACGAAAACAGCCTAAGCAGTCTCATTACTTGTTTAGAATATAATTTTTACAATAAAGAAGGAGAATGAAAACATTGACGAAGTTTGAAGATTTAGGTATTAGCCCCGCCACGATGAAATCCCTGAAAAGAATGGGATTCGAGGAGGCTACCCCAGTACAAGCGGAAACGATTCCACTAAGCTTGCAAAATAAGGACCTCATTGGGCAAGCTCAAACAGGTACTGGAAAAACAGCAGCATTCGGTATTCCTTTAGTTGATAAAATTGATACGGAATCCAATGTAATCCAAGGAATTGTTATTGCCCCAACCCGCGAATTAGCTGTTCAAGTTTCCGAGGAGCTCTACAAAATTGGCTATGGTAAAAGAGCGAGGGTTCTTGCGATTTACGGAGGTCAGGACATCAATCGCCAAATTAGAGCCTTAAAGAATCACCCACAAATTATTGTAGGTACCCCAGGACGTATTCTTGACCATATTAACCGTAGAACGATTCGCTTAGAAAATATTCACACTGTTATTCTGGATGAAGCCGATGAAATGCTTAACATGGGCTTTATTGAAGATATTGAGACGATTCTCTCTAAAACGCCAGAGGAGCGTCAAACCCTATTATTCTCAGCAACGATGCCAGCTCCAATCCAAAGAATGGCTGAAAAATTCATGAAGGACCCACAGATTGTTCGTGTGAAGACAAAGGAAATGACGGTTCCATTAATCGAACAATATTATATTGAGGTTCAGGAAAAGAGCAAATTTGATATCTTGACAAGACTCCTTGATATTCAAACGCCAGAGTTAGCCATTGTGTTTGGGCGGACAAAAAGAAGAGTGGATGAGCTCTCAGAGGCTCTTAACTTACGAGGCTATATGGCTGAAGGAATTCATGGAGATTTAAGTCAGGCCAAACGTCTACAGGTACTGCGCAAGTTCAAGGAAGGCTCCATCGATGTGTTAGTTGCTACGGATGTGGCCGCACGTGGATTGGATATTAGCGGAGTTACGCATGTTTATAACTTTGATATCCCTCAGGATCCAGAGAGCTATGTTCACCGTATCGGACGTACAGGCCGTGCTGGGAAAGAGGGAGTGGCGATGACGTTCATCACTCCAAGAGAAAAATCCTATCTTGCAGTTGTAGAAAAAACGACAAAGAGAAAAATGGATCGCATGAAGCCGCCAACTCTTGATGAAGCTTTGGAAGGACAGCAAAAAGCTGTACTCGAGAAAATTCTTCAATCAATCGAAACAAACAATCTTCAATTTTATAAGCAAGCTGCAGAAGAATTGCTCGAACAGCAGGATGCGACTACGGTTGTTGCGGCTGTGCTTAAAATGTTAACGAAAGAGCCGGATACAACACCAGTTAAGCTAACAGAAGAAAAGCCACTGCCTTCGAAGCGTGACAAACGACCACAGGACCGCAGAGGAAAATTCGAGTCCCGTGATCGTAAAAGAGCTCCGTACAACAAAAGACAAGGGCAAGGCCAGGGACAAGGCGGTAAGCGACATACGAACAGCAAGCCAAGATCAAATAGCTACAAATAAGTTGTAAAAGAGCACAGTGATGTGCTCTTTTTTGCTGAATTGAAACCTATTCTTAGGTTTTTGCGTAAAAGAAGTATGGAATTTTTGCTTCAAGGAGGAGGAGCCTATGTTATTTGAACCACAGAAAAGGATTTCAGAACGTGCCTTGCCTGTTTGGAGAATTACAGGTGGCATTTACAGTTTGATTGCGTTAATTATTTGTGGAGGTGCCATTGCACTAACCATTATTTTGGAGTGGCCCGTATGGATTATTGCAGCTGCCATCATCTTATTGATTCTCGATATCTATTTTTTTGTCTATTTATTCCCGCTTCTAAAATGGAAACGCTGGCGCTACGAGGTTAGAGATCAGGAAATTGAATTGCAGCATGGTATTTTTATCGTAAAGCGGACCTTGGTTCCAATGATTCGGGTACAGCATGTGGATACGAAGCAGGGGCCGATCTTGAGAAAATACGACCTCGCAACGGTGGCGGTTTCGACGGCAGCGACGGTTCATGAAATCCCTGCACTAGAGCTAGGGGAGGCAGAGGAGCTAAGGGTGTTCATATCAAGGTTAGCAAGGGTGGCTGATGAGGATGTCTGAACCGAAACGACTTCATCCAATCACAGCGGTCCTCAACGGATTAAAGACGCTGAAAGAGCTCATTATTCCATTTTTCGCATTCGTTGTATTCGGAAGCAAAGGAATAGGTACGATTCTTATCCCTATTATTGGAGGAGCGGTCATCCTTATTCTAATTTTAGCTTCTGGAATCGTGTCATGGCTTCGTTACACATACAGATTGGAAGAAGGAGAGCTTAGAATTGAATACGGTCTATTCGTCAGGAAAAAACGATATATCCCCTTTGAGCGAATTCAAAGTCTTGATTTTTCGGAAGGAATATTCCATCGTCCATTTGGATTGGTCAAGGTAAAGATTGAAACAGCAGGTTCTAGTGGAACTGACGCTGAAGCGGTTTTAACGGCAATTTCAAAGGTGGAGGCAACTGCTATTCAGGATGTCCTTCAGAATGCAAAAAATAATCGCTCGGAGGATGTACTGTCGCAAGAAGTGAGTGAGGAAATTTTATATAAAATTTCAGCGAAAGAGCTTCTCTTATTGGCATCCACATCAGGTGGCGTCGGAGTGGTTATTTCAGCCGTTGTTGCATTTCTATCTCAATTCGATGACATCATCCCCTATGAAACCGTCTTTCATCAGCTGGAGGATATAGTTGCAAATGGCGTGATTTTTATAAGTATCCTTGTTTTTATCGGCTTTGTGCTTGCTTGGATCATTGCAGTCATTGGGATGATGCTGAAGTATGCTGATTTTACATTGAAGAAGGTTGATAATGATCTAATTATCACTAGGGGATTATTAGAAAAAAAGCAGCTGACGATTCCGTTGAATCGAATCCAAGGTATCCGGATTAGTGAAAACCTATTGCGTCAGCCATTAGGCTATGCAAGCGTCTATATTGAAAGTGCTGGAGGCTCAGCGCAAAACGCTGAAAGTGCAGCGGTAAACATCCTTCCGTTTATCAAAAGGGATAAGGTACGGGGTATTATTGAAGGGAATATCGACGGATATACCTTATCTGACGAGATGATTTCCGCTCCAAAACGTTCTTTAAGAAGATATGTATTTAGAGGCTGGTTCTTAGTTGTTCCAATCAGCATTCTTTTAATCATTTTCTTGAGACCTTGGGGTTTTCTGTCCTTATTATTATTGCCGCTCTCAGCGGGTTGGTCTTATTTAAAGTTCAAGGCGGCGGGTTGGAATCAAACTGGAAATCAATTAACCCTATCCTATCGGAATGTTGTTAAGCATACGGTTTATATGCAGAAGAATAAGATCCAATCCCTGGCGATGAAGAAAAGCTTTTTTCAGAGCAAGAAGGAGCTGGCTTCGGTCGAGGCCAAGGTCATGTCTGGGATGGGAGGAGCAGGTGGGGCAGTTGTTGATTTAGAGGAAAAGGATGTTCGTACCATGTACGAATGGTATTCAAGGGAAGAAAAAGCGCTGTGACTCAGCGCTTTTTCTTAATATTGTCGGCCTTTTCCAATGAGCATACTGCCGAGGACGAATCCTGAAATTAACCCGAAGAGATGGGCGGTCACATTAATATTTGGCTGGAGAAAGGTCATTAAGACGCCGATGATGGCAATGGTTAAGATCACTTGAGTATTTTCACGTGACATTAAATCCTTTCTTAGCAGCACAATGGCAAGATACACGCCAAATAAACCAAATATGGCCCCGCTCGAGCCAACATGGGTATAGGTTAATGGTTTCAGCAATAATGTAGCGACATTTGCGAGAATCCCTGTCGCTAAATATAGAAGGATAAAGCGCGATTTCCCAAGCATCCGTTCAAGAGCAGGACCAAACAGGACGAGTGAGAAGCTATTAAATAATACATGTGCAAGGCCGCTATGAATGAAGATTGGAGTGACAAGACGCCAATATTCCCCTTGAACGATATATAAGTTCACACCCATTAAGGTTTCAAACAGCCATGCAGAAGGGAAGGCTGGTATTACGGTTAGCAAATATAATAGGATATGGATAAGGACAATGAAGGAAACAACAGGATAGTAGCGGATAAATTCTTTAAAGCTTTCCGTTCGTACAAACAAATGAAAACCTCCTCGTACTTCTTTAAGTTCATTATAACTATTATGCTTGTCTGTTGAGAAAAATGTAAGGGAGAACGGTTATGATTACTGGCATCGGTATTGATATTGTAGAATTGAAAAGAATTGAAAGCATCGTGGAACGACAAAAAAGGTTCGCAGAAAGAATTTTAACCGAAAATGAAAAACAAACCTTTGAAGGTTTATCTGGAAAGAGAAAAATTGAATTTCTTGCAGGAAGGTTTGCCGCAAAGGAAGCTTTCTCAAAAGCAAATGGTACGGGCATCGGCAAGGAGTTATCTTTTTTAGATATTGAAATTGTGGTTGATGAAAAGGGGAAACCGTATATAAGTAAGCCGTTAGAAAAGCTTGTTCATTTATCCATTTCTCATAGTACAGATTATGCGGTTGCGCAGGTCATCATCGAAGAGAGTTCACACAACGGTTCATGATTAAGGCGAATCGAAAAAATTTAACAGTCTTTCCATAAGGCTCGTCATAATCCCAATGGTTGTCTCATATATTCATAGTGCGATAGGGGAGACAAGACTAGGCGGCGGGAACATTGAGAATCTAAGCCAATGTCTAAATACTGTCTACTCCCTCCATTGATACTGAAGCTAGAACAAGCACAAATGAGACGAAGGGGTTGAAAGAATGAAGAAATGGATTGTACTGCTTCTCGCCGGGTTAATGGTAGTTTTTGCATTGTCCGCCTGTGGGTCGAAGTCACAGGAAGATGTCGTGAAGGATTTGAACAAAAAGCTGGAGGATTTGAAGGGTTATAAGGTAAAGGCGAAGATGACCCTGCAAATGGGCACGGATCCACAAACCTATGATGTGGAAATCTGGCATAAGGAACCAACCTACTATCGCGTTGATTTAAAAAATGCCCAAAAGGATCAAAGCCAAATGATTCTTCGCAATGGTGAGGGAGTTTTTGTTCTTACACCTGCGCTAAATAAGAGCTTCCGATTCCAAAGTGATTGGCCAGAAAATAGCAGCCAAGCCTATCTATATGAGTCGCTTATAAGGGACATTATTGAGGATAAAGAAGCAAAGTTTACAGCAACAAAGGAGCATTATGTGTTTGAAACAAAAACGCGCTATCAAAATAATAAAATGCTGCCATTGCAAGAGATCAAGCTCAATCGGAAGGATCTTACACCCATCAGTGTGAAGGTCATGGATTCTGATCGTAAATCACTCGTGACTGTTGAATTTTCTGCAACTAATTTTAATGCTACCTTTGACAAAAAGGACTTTGATATGGCGAAAAATATGACGGGTGCACAGCTAGAGGTGCCTGTGATGGGGGATTTAGAGGACGAGGAGTTTACAGTGAAATACCCAACGGCTGAAATTCCAGAGGTGGAGCTGATTGAAGAGAAGCCGATGAATACGGAAAATGGCAAACGTGTCATCCTAACCTATGGTGGTGGCGAAAAATCGTTTACTCTTATTCAGGAAAAAGCGGTTGTTGTTCCGACGACGATGGTTGCAACAACGGTCAGCGGCGAACCGGTTGATCTAGGCTTCACGATCGGGGCTCTTTCTTCTAATACACTCACTTGGACCCACCAGGGAGTCGATTATACACTAGCTTCCAAAGACTTGACAGAGGAAGAAATGTTGATGCTTGCCCGTTCTGTCGAGGTACAAGGTGAGATGGGGAAATAAAGAATGATGAGGCTCTTCCAAACGGAAGAGTCTTTTTTGTATTGGTTAGGCCTGTTTACCTTTCCGATTTGACAATCCCTCTCTAGAGTTTGATAATTTTATTTAGAAATGTCCGGAATTTAGGGGGAAGTGGAATTGGATGATGAATGAAGAGCAGTTTTATCGGGATACATGGGTGGAAGTGAATCTTGATCATATAAGGGACAATGTGGCTCAAATGAAATCACTTTTACCGGGGGATGTTGAAATGATGGCCGTTGTAAAGGCCAATGCCTATGGTCATGGGGATGTTCAGGTGGCAAAGACAGCCCTCGAAGCGGGAGCCTCTTCCTTAGCTGTAGCC
>DLCS01000268.1:10716-95500 GCA_002480735.1 Bacillaceae bacterium UBA7792
TCTTAGCTGTAGCCTTTTTGGATGAGGCACTTGCACTAAGGCAAAAAGGGATTGATGCACCGATCCTCGTGCTTGGTGCGACAAATCCCTCTTACGTCCAAATAGCAGCCGAGCATCAAATTACGCTAACGATTTTTCAAGAGGATTGGGTCCGAGAAGCAAAAGAGGTCCTCGGTAAGGACGCAACGGTATCTGTACATCTTAAATTAGACACGGGAATGGGCAGGATTGGAATTCGAGACAAGGAAACATTGCTTAAGATTGAAGGGCTCCTAGGGGAAGATCCGAGGTTTCAGCTAGATGGAGTGTTTACTCATTTTGCAACAGCCGATAGTGGCGATTTAAGCTACTTCCAAGAACAGTTAAGCAAGTTCAAAAGCATGATAAGCGCCCTTAAGACAAAGCCAAGGATGATTCACGCAAGCAATAGCGCAGCTTCCTTAAGAGAACCTGCAGCTTTTTTTAATGGGATTCGATTTGGAATTGCGATGTATGGGCTGTCCCCTTCCGTCGAAATGAAAGAAGCGCTACCCTTTTCATTGAAAGAGGCCTTTTCATTAAGAACAAAGCTTATTCACGTGAAGAAGCTCTTGCCTGGGGAAACGGTGAGCTATGGAGCTACGTATGAAGCGCAGGAGGAAGAATGGATCGGCACGCTTCCAATCGGCTATGCCGATGGGTGGATTCGCAAACTCCAAGGGAATGTTGTTCTAGTTAATGGTATGAGAGTGCCAATTGTGGGTAGAATATGCATGGATCAGTGTATGATTAAACTTCCATGTGAGCTTACTGTTGGAACTGTTGTTACTTTAATTGGACAGGATCAGAATGATGCGATAGCGATCGATGAGGTTGCATCGTGGCTCGATACCATCAACTACGAAATTCCATGCTTGATTTCGAGTCGGGTTCCGAGGATTTATGTAAAGGCCGGGAAAAAAATGGCCGTTAGCAATCCAATACTCAAGCTTTTGGACAAGAAAAAAGCATAAAAAAAAGTTATTGTGATGATCATGCATAAAAGGGTGTTTTCTTGGCTGATAATACAGTAGAATTGATAAATTGCCTTTGCATCTAGACGGATTGATGGTATTATTAAATATGGTATAGATTAAGTGATACAACTTTCTCATGCAATGATAACTAGAGAAACCGGAACTTTTGCGGACAGTAAGTACGGTCAAAAATGGTGTGTAGTGATGGTGGAGGTGTATGTTTGTGTCTGAGTCCAGCGCAACAACAGAAATTTTGGTTAGTTTACCTGAGCACTTATTAACTGAATTAGATGGTTATGTCAAACAAGAGAATGTAAACAGAAATGAATTCATTTATCAGGCAACAAAAATGTATTTGCGCGAACGGAAAAAGAGACAAATTCGTGAATCCATGAGACGTGGCTACATGGAAATGGCGAAAATAAACTTATCTATTGCTTCTGAAAGCTTCCATGCAGAATATGAGGCAGAACACACAGTTGAACGTCTTGTAAGCGGGGGATAATCCTTTGATTGTCAAACGTGGAGACGTATATTTTGCAGACCTGTCCCCAGTTGTTGGCTCAGAACAAGGCGGTGTCCGTCCAGTACTTGTGATTCAGAACGACATTGGGAATCGGTTTAGTCCCACAGTCATTATTGCCGCAATAACCGCACAAATTCAAAAAGCAAAACTGCCTACACATGTTGAAATTGATGCGAAGCGATATGGTTTCGAGAGAGACTCGGTCATCCTGTTGGAACAGATACGAACAATCGATAAACAACGCTTAACCGATAAGATTACTCATCTCGATGAAGAAATGATGGAAAAAGTGGACGAAGCATTACAAATCAGCTTAGGTCTCATAGAATTTTAATCCCAAACGCTCCTTATTCAAAGGGCGTTTTTTATTTGTTTTATCAGTATAAACATTTCTTTCTAAAATATGAGTGCAAAAGCCGAATACTGAATATAAGGCGATTTCCCCTAGGGCGAGTTGAATACTCGTCTTTTTTTGTACTCTATTTTTGCCAAGGTTTGAATAGAATGGGAAGAGGGTGAACAGAAAAGTCGGTAAGTTGTGAATATTTTGTATTATCATCAAAGGGCTGTTATCATAAATAGAAAGTTGGTTTACATTTTATTATTCGGATGGGAGAGGATGAAATGAATCGGGTTATCATCCATTATATTCAAGAACAAAAGGAGCATATCCTCAAGCAATGGGTCGAAAAAATGAAGGAAAAATCAGATGATCGTGTTCTGAGAGTGGTCTCCAACCATGTGTTTGTGGGGACTAGCAGAGAATTTGTAGAAATGGTGATCTCTAATCTGAATGAAACAAATGATGAATATAGCGAAAGGCTCCATGATTTTGCGGAAAAAGTGGTGAAGCTTGGTTGGCCATTAAGCTTTGTTACCGAGGGAATCCGGGTGTTTTCCTCGATTGTCTTTGAGGGAATAAAAGCGGATCGGCTAGTTAGTGAAGAGGATGAAATGAAGGTTTTCTATGGCCTGGATAAGTGGACAACTCCGATGACCAATGAAATTGTCCATATTTATTCAACCACTTGGGAACGAACGGTTTCTCTGCAAAAAATTGCGTTACAGGAGCTTTCAGCCCCGTTAATCCCTGTCTTTGACGGCATTTCTGTTATGCCTCTGATCGGGGCGATCGATACGGAAAGAGCCAAACAAATCATGGAAAACCTTCTCAACGGGGTAGTCAAGCATCGTTCAGAAGTCGTTTTAATTGATATTACTGGTGTTCCGGTAGTCGATACAATGGTTGCTCACCATATTATTCAAGCTGCTGAAGCAGTGAGACTTGTTGGCGCAAAATGCATGCTTGTAGGAATTCGTCCGGAAATTGCACAAACAATCGTGAATCTGGGAATCAGTTTGAATCAGATTACGACTAAGAATACATTGAAAAAAGGGATGGAAGCAGCGTTGGAGCAGATGAACAAGAAAATTGTACAGGTGGGTGGAAAAAGTGAGGATTCCAATTCTTAAATTGTATGACTATTTATTGGTTTCCATTCAATGGGAACTAGATGATCAAACAGCTTTGCAATTTCAAGAGGATTTGCTACATAAGATTCATGAAACGAGCGCAAGCGGAGTTGTCATTGATATTACATCGATTGACTTCATCGATTCTTTTATCGCCAAGGTACTGGGCGATGTGATAAGCATGTCAAAGCTAATGGGAGCACAGGTGGTCATAACAGGGATACAGCCTGCTGTGGCGATTACTTTAATAGAGTTAGGAATAAGATTGGATGATGTTCTAACTTCCTTGGATTTAGAAAAGGGCCTGGAGAAGTTACAACAGGAATTGGGGGAATAACTACATGAGAAACCAATCCTGCGTGAATATCCAGACTGAATGGGACATCGTAGCCGCAAGACAATTGGGTCGCAATGTTGCCAAGGAGCTTGGATTTGGAATTGTAGATCAAGCGCGCATAACCACTGCCATTAGTGAGCTGGCAAGAAATATTTTCATTTATGCAGATAAAGGTAAGGTATGTATTGAGAAAATATATGAAAAAGGACATACGGGATTGCGTATTGTAGCAATAGACAATGGACCGGGAATTAGGGATATACGGTTGGCTATGGAGGACGGATATTCTACCTCTGGTGGTCTTGGTGCAGGACTTCCGGGTGTAAAAAGACTTATGGATGAATTTCAGATTGTTTCATCACCAGAAACCGGGACAGAAATTAATGCCATCAAATGGATTCGGTAGGAGGGGTGCTTATGCCTTTTCGTGAAGTGATGGAAGCGAGATACCGAGATATTCTAACTAAATATATTAACGAGCAATCAGAGTCAACTCTTTATCTTGGGCAAAAATTCAGCAGAAAATCCATTGAGAATCAGATTACTCCTGAAGAAATAATTAGCCTTCATAAAATGCTTTTGCAGGAGATGTATCCCGACATGCCTGACTACGTCGTCCATTCGTTTGACATCCTGCTTGAAATTATGCTCGGTTACGGCTTTGCCTATCGTGAGAATCAAAGCCTAAGAGATCAGCAAAAAGAGCTCCGTTCGGAAATGGAAATCGCCGCCAACGTACAGCAGGTTCTACTTGAGACCGAAATCCCTATTATTGAAGGGCTGGATATCGGGGCCATTAGTGTACCCGCCAGACATATGAATGGGGATTACTATAATTTTGTCCAGGATGACAACAAGAGCATTAGCATTGCGATTGCAGACGTTATCGGGAAGGGAATTCCTGCGGCACTCTGCATGTCCATGATAAAATACGCGATGGATAGCGTGCCAGAGCATCGGAATGAACCTAGCGTTTTACTAGAAAACCTGAATCGAGTAGTGGAACAGAACGTGGACCCAAGCATGTTTGTGACGATGTTTTATGGAATGTACAATTATGAGCATCATATTTTTTCCTATGCCTCGGCAGGACATGAGCCGGGATTTTATTATGATGGGAGCAAGAAAGAGTTTGAAGAAATCAAGGCTAAGGGCCTGTTGCTTGGAATCGATAAAAAGACCAAGTACCCACAATATGAAAAAATGGTCAACCCTGGTGATATGATTATCCTTTTATCTGATGGAGTAACGGAATGTAAGACGGTTGACGGGTTTATTGAAAGGGAATTCATTATTTCTAATATTCGAAAATATATACATTTATCTGCACAAGAAATTGTGAACGGAATTTTTAAGGAAGTTGAGAAGCTGCAAAATTTCCGATTAAGAGACGACTTTACCTTGATTATTTTAAAAAGGAGTGTTTAATCCTCTATGCAGAGGGTAATGGAAAAGAAGATTGTTAGGGGGAGAGGGATTAAGGATGAATATTGAGATAGAGGTATTAGAGCATAACAACTCAGTAGAGGTTAATGTGTGTGGTGAAATAGATGCTTATACAGCCCCGAGGCTCAAGGATGCCCTCTATCCGTTCTCAGCAATAAATCAAATGAAGATAATCGTCAATCTAAAAGATGTAGTTTATATGGACAGTACAGGGCTGGGGGTATTGGTGGGGATTTTTAAGAATATCCGTTCCAATCAGGGCGAACTTCAAATCATTGGATTAACAGGACGCCTCAAAAGACTTTTCGAGATTACAGGATTAGCAGATATCATGAATATTAATAGTCGGATTGAGGGTGATGCGGAATGAGTCAGCCATTTGATTACATCGAGATAAAAATTCCTGCGAAACCTGAATATGTTGGAGTGGTGAGATTAACGTCATCTGGCATAGCAGGGAGAATGGGATTTTCCTACGATGATATTGAGGATTTAAAAATTGCGATAAGTGAGGCCTGCACAAATGCTGTTCAGCATGCCTATAAATCAACCAATATTGGTGAGGTCGTGATTGGATTTGGACTTTTTAAAGATCGGCTTGAGGTGATGGTGGCTGATCAAGGGGAAAGTTTCAATTTTCAAGAGCTAAAGAGTCAGCTTGGTCCTTTTGACCAAGAGGGTGCCTCCGTTGAAATCATGCGTGAGGGAGGATTTGGGCTGTATTTAATTGAGTCCTTGATGGACGAAGTAAGAATTCAGCATAAAGAAGGTGTTACGGTCTATATGACGAAATACCTGGAGGGAGAGAAGGTGGAGCTTGATGCAGAGACCGTCTCAACCTAATTCCCTCACAAAAGAGGAGATTGAAGAATATATCAAATCCTTTCAGAACCATCAAAATGATGAGGCACAGACATTGCTCGTTCTGCATTACAAATCTCTTATTGATCATATTGCCAGGAAGTATTCAAAGGGAAGAGCCTACCATGAGGATATTGTTCAGGTTGGCATTATTGGACTACTAGGGGCGATAAGGCGATATGATGCATCGCTTGGAAAGAGCTTTGAGGCATTTCTAGTCCCCACGATCGTTGGAGAAATCAAAAGATTTATGAGAGATAAGACATGGAGTGTCCATGTTCCAAGGAGAATAAAAGAGTTAAGCCCCAAAATTAATAGGACGGTAGAGGAATTAACGACGGTTCTTCACCGCTCGCCCAAAATTCACGAAATCGCCGAGGCGTTGAAGATCTCAGAGGAAGACGTGCTTGAGGCGATGGAGATGGGGAAGAGCTATTCTGCCTTGTCAGTTGATCATCCCTTGGAGGTCGATTCAGATGGAGGCACAGTGACTTTACTCGACATTGTGGGCAATGTGGATGATGGGTATGAGAAGGTCAATCAGCGGCTAGTACTTGAAAGGGTTCTGCATGTGTTAACAAAACGGGAAAAAGCAATCATTCAGTGCACGTTTTTGGATAATCTGAGCCAAAAGGAGACAGGCGAAAAATTGGGGATATCACAAATGCATGTATCGCGCCTGCAGCGAAGGGCGATTAAAAAACTAAGAGAAGCCATTCTAAATGATGATAAAAGTACGGAGTGTCTATTATGAAACATTTTTGTAGTGAAGAAGTTGAAGTGCTTGCGCATCAACGAACAAAGGAAGGCAATGAGCAGTGTGGCGACGGGTACTACTATACCAGCACGGATGAGTATTTTTTTTGTGTCCTCGCAGATGGCTTAGGCAGTGGACATAATGCTCATGTTTCATCAACGGTCGTTATTTCAATCGCAAAAGAGTACCATTATGAAAATGTGGACTCGGTCATGAGACGGTGTAATGAAGCACTTGCTCAAAAGAGAGGCGCAGCAGTTGCCATTCTGAAAGTATATTTTTTGAAAAAAGAATTTGTCTATAGCTGTGTTGGGAATATCCGCTTTTTCCTCTACTCCTCTTCCGGAAAACTGACTTACCCATTACCTGTAACAGGATATCTGTCTGGAAAGCCGCAGACTTTTCGTACGCAATGCTATCCTTATGAATCAGCTTCAAAATTCCTTCTATATTCAGATGGCTTTCACTTTAATGGCTTAAAAACCATCTTAAACGTAGAAAAACCCCTTCATTCCATCGCTGAAAATATTAAGGGAAGGCCCTCCTCCTCTTCAGACGACGCCACCTTCATCATCGGCAGCCTATTATAACGGTACCAGGTACGCCCGGTGGACAAATGAGCGAAAGTGTCCACCTGGGGCGGACACTCCCCTTTGGAATGTGCAATTGAGAGTAGATGTCTGTTAAAATAATGAAGAGGATAAATTATTTGTCTGGAGGCTAGTCTTGTGGAGCAAACAATAGATAAGCAAGATCATTTTCTAAAGATTATTTCTACTGAACAATCCATTCCCTTGAAATCGGTTAAAAACGTGATTTCCTTATTGAATGATGGAAATACAGTTCCGTTTATTGCGCGTTACCGAAAGGAAGCAACAGGAGCTCTTGATGAGGTGCAAATTCGTGACATTATGGAGCGGTGGAATTATATCCAAAATCTCGAGCAACGAAAGGAAGAGGTTGTCCGTTTAATTGAAGAGCAGGGGAAACTAACCCCTGAACTCAAACAAGCTATCGAAGCCTCTATTAAGCTCCAGGAGGTAGAGGACCTCTATCGACCTTATAAGCAGAAGAGGAGAACAAAAGCGACTATTGCTAAGGAAAAAGGATTGGAACCATTAGCAGAGTGGATGATGTCTTTTCCGACTTCCGGCTCGCTAGAGGGGAAAGCCGAGGAGTTCTTATCAGAGAAGAAGGAGGTCTCCTCTGTAGAGGATGTCATCTCAGGGGCAAAGGATATTATCGCAGAATGGGTTTCTGATGATGCAGATGGACGAAAGTGGATTAGGAGAGAAACCTTTAAAACAGGGGTAGTTGAATGTGCGGTAAAGGACGCAGAAAAAGACGAAAAAAATGTCTATGAAATGTACTATGAGTATTCAGAGCCTGTATCAAAGATTGTGCCCCATCGGATACTTGCGATTAATCGTGGGGAAAAAGAAGAGATCTTGAGAACTACCATTAAGCCTAATGTGGACTTAATGATCGATTATTTGAAGAAAAAGTGGATCAAGAATCCTGCATCTATAACGGCTTCCTCTGTTCTAGAAGCCATTGAGGACGGGTACAAAAGGTTAATTCAGCCTTCCATTGAAAGAGAGATTCGAAGCGAGCTAACAGAGAAAGCGGAGGAACAAGCAATCCATATTTTTTCGGAGAACTTAAGAAATCTATTGCTTCAGCCTCCGCTTAAGGGCAAGGTGGTGCTGGGTGTTGACCCTGCTTATCGGACAGGCTGTAAGCTTGCCGTTGTGGACGAAACAGGGAAGGTTCTGAAAATTGATGTAATCTATCCACATCCACCAAGTGCAAAGCCAAGGGAGGCCAAGCAAAAGGTGGATGCCATATTGAAGGAATATCAGGTAGAGGTTGTTGCGATTGGAAATGGGACAGCATCAAGGGAAACCGAGCAGTTTGTTGCGGATATTCTTAAAGAACAAGAGGCACCTATTTTTTATTTGATTGTCAACGAAGCGGGAGCGAGTGTCTATTCTGCATCCGATATTGCCCGTGAGGAGTTTCCTAATTTTCAGGTTGAGGAAAGAAGCGCCGTTTCTATTGCACGCAGACTCCAGGACCCACTGGCTGAGCTGGTAAAAATCGACCCGAAATCAGTTGGAGTCGGGCAATACCAGCATGATGTGTCTCAGAAAAAACTCAGTGAATCCTTAACCTTCGTCGTAGAAACAACGGTAAACCAGGTAGGAGTCAATGTGAATACAGCTTCCTCATCTCTACTACAGTATGTCGCAGGTCTTTCAAAGACGGTTGCAAATAATATTGTGAAAAGGCGCGAAGAGGAAGGGAAATTTGTTGAGCGAAATCAATTGAAGAAAATTCCTCGCCTTGGTGCCAAAACCTATGAGCAAGCAATCGGATTCTTAAGGGTAATTGATGGGAAGGAACCATTAGATCGGACAGGGATTCACCCTGAAAGCTACTCCGAGGTTAAAGGGTTGTTGAAAAATTTGGGATTTACTGCGAAGGATCTCGGCACGGATGCACTGAAGGAGGCACTTTCAAAGATTCAAGTAAAAGAGATGGCAGCAGAATTAGAAATTGGAGAGCTAACCTTACATGATATTATCGAAGCCTTGATGAGTCCTGAACGGGATCCGCGTGATGATCTTCCGAGACCATTGCTCAAGAAAGATGTTTTGAAGTTAGAGGATCTAAAGCCTGGAATGGAATTGCAGGGTACGGTTAGAAATGTCGTCGATTTTGGTGCATTTGTAGATGTTGGGGTGAAGCAGGATGGCCTCGTTCATATTTCTAAGCTAAAAAAAGGTTACGTGAAGCATCCGATGGATGTCGTTTCGGTTGGCGACGTTGTGACCGTTTGGGTGGAATCTGTAGATATAAAGAAGGGAAGGGTGGCACTAACGATGCTCTCTCCTCAAGAGTAATGTAGAAACACTGCCTAATTGCAATTAAGAATGAATTTTGAAATTTGAATACTGTCTAGCTCCAGCGCCTATCGCCTATCAAACTTCGGGTCTCCTCCCTACGATAAGTCATCATCGAATCGCTATCGCTCTTCGTGATTCCTTTATCTCAGTCGAAGCCCCTCCAGTTTGTACGGCGATGAGCAAGGCGCTTGCGCTTTTCTTATAAATGATCGGTCTTTTTTGAGTATTGATGCTTACCGGCCTTACGATTTTTTTCTTTTAACAGGTTTTTCTCATGGTT
The DNA here is from genome assembly GCA_002480735.1 of Bacillaceae bacterium UBA7792. GTDB lineage: Bacteria > Bacillota > Bacilli > Bacillales > Cytobacillaceae > Robertmurraya > Robertmurraya andreesenii. The sequence continues at coordinate 20,301 of DLCS01000268.1, forward strand.
CAACGCATTATGGTCCTGTGCTTTCTTGTCATTATCTGAAGTATGTGGCATAACAAATACTCCTTTCTAAAAGGGTTTCGCTTTATTGTCTGTCATTTTAAAAAGGAGTATGTAAAGGATTCAATATAAATAAGATTATTCCACTTTTAAAAAATGCCTACTTCGTTGGAAGCTCATTTAGGAAAAAGAATGAAATCGTTCCAGGACCTGTATGGGAGCCGATCGCTGCGCCAATATCAGAAATGATGATGTTCTCCACATTCAGTTCATTCTTAATCGTTTCTTTCATTTCTTGTGCTAGTTCAAAGCAGTCCGCATGGCTAATCCCCACAGTTTGCTGCGGTAAGTCCTGTCCACGCTCTTTCATCATTTCGATAATCCGGCGCAAAAGCTTCTTCTGTCCTCGGTGCTTTTCAATTGGGACAAGCTTTCCGTCATCCATATTCAAGAGGGGTTTAATGTTCAGGAGCCCTCCCATGAAAGCAGATGCCTTTGACAGCCGCCCACCCTTCGCCAAATGGTTCAGATCATCCACCGTGAACAAATGCTCCATATGCTCACAGCGGAACTGGATATCCTTAAGTATCTCTTCCTTGGATGCTCCGCCCTTCGCTAATTTCGCCGCTTCCATGACGACTAGGCCACAGCCTAAAGAAGCGCATTTACTATCAATAACGGTTAAGTCAAAATCGGGGTATTCTTCCTTTACCTGCTCCCGGATCATGACAGCTGTTTGATACGTACCAGAGAGCTCTGAAGAAAAGGCAACATAAATTCCTGTTTCATTGCTCCTTGCCATTTCTCGAAAAACCTCTTCAAATCTTGATGGAGATGCCTGGGATGTTTTTGGCATCTGACCGGAGCGGATTGCTTCATAAACTGTTGATGGTTCAATCGTTAATAGGTCATCATACTCCTTCTCCCCAAGGTGAACCTTCAATGGAAAAAGCGTGACGCCATTCTCCCCAAAAAAACTTAATGGCAAATCACTTGCGCTATCGGCTAGGATTTTTACAGACATAGACCATTCACCTGCTTTCTATTTATTTCCTTTAAGTTTATAGAATTTAAGCGTAAAACTCAATTAATAGTATCTAGGAGTTCTAATCAAGTCATAATAAGGCAAAGGAGGTGATGAACATTCTACTGCAAGTAAAAAAAATGGTTGTCGTCATCATCGGGGCTCTCTTAAATGCGCTGGCGATGAATCTATTTTTAATCCCAGCAAATGTCTACTCTAGCGGATTCACGGGTACGGCACAGCTATTATCCAGTATATTTGGCGGGAATGTTTCTACCGGCATCCTTCTTTTTCTCTTAAATGTTCCAGTGACGCTCCTTGGCTGGTTTAAAGTAGGAAGGACCTTTACCGTTTATAGCTTCATTAGTGTAGCGTTAATGTCGTTATTTTTAAGCATTATTCCAATTTATGCACTATCAGAGGATATTCTCTTAAATGCTGTTTTTGGCGGTGTTATTTCCGCGATCGGTGTGGGAATTACATTAAAATGGGGAGCCTCAACAGGTGGAATGGATATCATCGCCATGGTATTGTCACGGATAAATGGTCGCCCTATTGGCACTTATTACTTTATTTTGAATGGAGTCATTATTATCACGGCTGGTTTCTTATTCGGTTGGGAGAAGGCCCTTTACACCCTTGTGACCCTATATGCATCGACTAGAGTTATTGACACGATACATACGAGTCATGTGAAACTGACAGCTATGATTGTGACCAAAAAAGGAGAAGAATTAAAAAAAGCGATCCATTCCAAGCTCCTAAGAGGAATTACAACGATACCTGCCAAAGGGGCGTTTACAAACGAGGCAAAGGAAATGATGATGATCGTCATTACACGCTATGAATTATTCGATTTGGAACGGATCATTAAAGAGGTGGATCCCCAGGCCTTCACAAATATTGTGAAAACGGAATGGATCTTTGGATTGTTTCGCAAGGTATAGAAAAATGAAGAGAAGCCGACACAACCAGTGTCGGCCTCTCTTGCGTTAAGGCTTACGTTAATTCATCAAGCTCATTTTGCAGTTGACTTAATTGTCTTCGCTCGGCCATTGTTGAATTAGCGAATGCGGACGAAAGAGCATTTTTAGCTTTTTCGATGGCATCATATTGCCCGCTTCCAGTGGCATTCTTAGCTAACTCGACAAAATTTCTGGCTTCAATAAAGAGTCGATTTCCCATTTAGATTCCTCCAAGCGAGGAGTCTTTGACATTTCTCATCTTCTGAGCTTCTGCTTCTGCATAGGTGGTATGATATGGAATGCGTTCAGCATGCTTTGTTACAGAGTCAACACCACGTTGGACAAAGCGTCTTGATCCTTTACCCATTGCCATCCCTCCAGCCTTGAGCTTGTGAAGCAAATCTTGCTTCAATCATTAGTATGTTCTAACTAGATTTCATTACTATGGGTACATAATGGATAAGGATGAATTAAATGTACTTATGTGATCCAATAGCCAGCTTTAGGACCACAGTTTATAAAAAAGCAATCCACACTTTAATTAAAGTGCCTTTAAATTGAGGAGCTCATTTAAGTAAATGGCAACCCCATCCTCTTCATTCGTTTGAGTTATGTCATTTGCCAGAGTTTTTAGTTCATCGATGGCATTTCCCATAGCAATGCCATGACCGGCGTACTCAATCATTTCCAGATCATTGTCCTCATCTCCAAAAGCAATAATTCTTTCCTTTGGGATATTAACGTAATCGGCTACTTTTTGAATGCCAACCGCTTTATTAAGCCCATGTCTGATGATTTCAATCACATGCCAAGGAGCTGCCCAGCTCCGATGATCAATGAGTTCGGCATGCACTTCAGACAAATGGGAGCGTATCGTTTTCAAATGCTGTTCCTCTGTATGGATGAGCATGCTCGTTGGAGAATCAGTAAGGAATTTTCGCAAATCCCCAGTTGTAATATGTGGATTCCCCATAGAGAAAACATCGAGCAGCTTTTGATCGTGGTAGTGGAAATAAACATCGTCCATTACCTCGGCGATAATATTATGAAATTGATAGCTCTGGCAAGCCTCTACCACATCTTTAGCCACACTAATATCCAGCGGTGCATGATGGAGTCCCCAGCTTTTTTGACGAGGGTGGTGGACAAAGGCACCATTGAAATTCACAATCGGTGTATTTAATCCTAGCTCGTTGTAATATACCTCACTTGAACGAAAGGGTCTTCCAGTCGCAATCATCACGACATGCCCATTCTCTTGAGCTTTCTTTAGCACTTTTTTTGTGGTTGGCGAGATTTTTTTATCATCAGTTAACAAAGTACCATCTAAATCAAGAGCAATTAAATGTTTTTCTCCCATAATTTCTCCTTTCGACCTCTGAAAATAGGTACAATCATAAGCAGTTTTAGCGTAAAGCTTTAGGAATTTGTCTGTCTACATGATAAACTAAATATCATAAAAGTTTACAAAGCAATCATATTTGGATTAATTATTATCATAGTACCAATTATGTTGATTGTAAAAGATTCTGTTTTTGGGCTTTGGAGGGAATACGATGATTAATATTGAAAAATCGCATGTTGGGGAAATTCCATTTTTACATATAGTAAGAAATGACTTAAATGAAGAGCAGCTCCCCTTTGTTATTTTTGTCCATGGTTTTGAAAGTGCGATGGAAAATAATCTTCACTATGCCTATCTCTTGGCGGGTAAAGGCTTCAGAGTTGTACTGCCTGAGGCCATTAACCATGGGGAAAGGAATCCTGGTCTTAGTACACAAGAGATGAATATTCGTTTTTGGGAGACAGTGACAACAACGATTGACGAGCTTTCAATCATCAAGGAGCATTTCAAAAATAGGATTGACCCTAATCGAATCGGTCTTGCTGGGACATCCATGGGCGGAATTGTTACGCTCGGAGCCTTAACTCAATATCCTTGGATTAAAGCGGCTGTAAGTTTGATGGGCATGCCCTATTATGAACAGTTTTCCCAAGTTCAATTGGAACAATTAGAAAAAAACGGTGTCATGATTCCACTTTCAGATAAGGAAAAAGAAAAGGTTTTCGAGCATTTGCGCCATTATGATTTAAGCTTGCAGCCAGAAAAATTAGCTGGGCGACCGCTTCTTTTTTGGCATGGAATGAAGGATCCTGTCGTTCCCTTTGCCTTTTCCCACAAGTTTTATGAAAGCATTCAGCCTTTATATGAAAAGGAACCTGAAAAAATCAAATTTATCGCAGATGAGAAAGCCGATCACAAAGTGAGCAGGGAGGGCGTATTGCAGCTAGTCGATTGGTTTGAGAAGTATCTAGGATAGGTATGATGCAAGTCACTATCCTTAAAATGAATTAGTCATACAATGATGGTATTATTTGAAATCAATACAATGATTATCTAATATAGATGATATAGATGGATAAGGAGTGAATAGAATGGATCAAGAATTAAAAGACAGCATTATGGGCGCACTGGAGCTTGTAGTCGATCCAGAGCTAGGAATAGATATCGTGAACCTGGGTTTAGTATATGATCTAGAAATGGATGAAGAAGGAAAGGTCACTGTAGAGATGACGCTAACTTCAATGGGATGTCCTTTGGCTGGCACTATCGTTGAACAGGTCAAAGCTGCATTAGCTGAGATTCCAGAGGTAAAGAGCACAGATGTGAACATTGTTTGGAATCCGCCATGGAGTAAGGATAGAATGTCACGTTATGCAAAAATTGCACTCGGGATCCGCTAAGGAGGAAAGTTATGAACAATAAAGTGATCCTCGTTAGCTCAAACCAACTCGGAAAGGGCCCTGAAGAGCTAGGAGAAGGGATTTTAGAAACCTTTTTCACCCTTCTTAAGCAAAGGGAAGACCTTCCAGCAGCAATATTTTTTATGAATAGCGGAGTACTTACGCTTACAAAGGATTCGTTAGCTTCCGTTCATTTAATGGAGCTTGAGGAGAAGGGCGTTGAGGTGTTAGCCTGCAAAACCTGTGTCGATTTCTTCGATGTGGAAAACAAATTGACCGCAGGAAAAATCAGCAGCATGGCCCAATTTATCGATTTAGCAGCAAAATATGAAGTCATCACATTATGTTAAGCTTTAAAAGCGGGGGAAACCCTGCTTTTTTTTGGGGTTTTTCACGATTCCGTGAAAATTCTTTCCGATTTTGTGAGATATTTCACTTTGTCCTGGCAAAAGAACCTCTATAATACGGATATTGAAACTTATACATTCATGGGAATACGGACCTACAAATAAAAGTATCCTTTATGAAATATCCTTGGGAGGCGAAGTTAATGGTATTTAGCAGAGATTTTAATAAAGACCCTTTTATCGTAATTTGGGAGCTTACAAGGGCCTGCCAACTAAAATGCTTACACTGTCGTGCTGAGGCACAATATAAACGTGACCCCAGAGAATTGACCTTTGAAGAGGGTAAAAAGCTAATTGATCAAATTTATGAAATGAATAATCCAATGCTGGTGTTTACAGGTGGAGACCCACTTATGCGACCTGATGTGTTTGATATTGCCGAATATGCAGTGAAGAAGGGTGTCAGAGTATCAATGACCCCAAGTGCAACTCCAAATGTGACAAAGGAAGCAATTGAGAAGGCAAAGGAAGTCGGACTATCCCGCTGGGCATTCAGCTTAGATGGACATAATGCGCAAATTCACGATCATTTTCGTGGAACAGCTGGTTCCTTTGATTTGACGATGGAAAGAATTAAATATTTGCATGAGCTTGAGATTCCAATCCAAATTAATACGGTTATTTCTCGCTATAATGTGGATTATTTAGAGGAAATGGCCAAGCTTGTGGAAGATTTGGAATGCGTGTTATGGAGTGTCTTTTTCCTTGTTCCGACGGGTCGTGGACAGGAAAGCGATATGATCTCACCGGTTGAGCATGAAAAAGTATTCCGCTGGCTTCATGATTTAAGCAAGCGTGTGAAATTTGATATTAAGACAACTGCTGCCCAGCATTATCGCCGTGTATTTATCCAACAGAAGATGAGAGAAGCGAAGGGGCAGGTTGATGAGATTCGCTATTTAGATGCGCTTACAGAGCAAGGATTAACAGGCTCCATTGATGGTCTGGGGAGAGCTCCAAAAGGAGTCAACGATGGCAATGGCTTTGTCTTTATCTCACATATCGGCGACGTCTATCCAAGTGGGTTACTTCCAATAAAGGCGGGCAATGTTCGTGAACAGCCATTGGCAGAAATTTACCGGGAATCACCCATCTTCAAGGATTTACGCAATCCAGACAAGTACAAAGGAAAATGCGGCGTTTGTGAGTTTAGATATGTTTGTGGAGGCTCACGCTCTCGTGCCTATGCGATGACCGGAGATTATTTAGAAAGTGAACCATTCTGTGTTTACATCCCAAAAGCATTAAGACAAAAAGAACAAAAAGAGGCCTAAATAAATGGAGTGCTTCTATTGGAGCACTCCATTATATGTTCTATTAAGCGCCTTAACGATTTGCGCTCGCAAATCTTTCGAAACAAACAAGACCCGTTCACAAACGAGAAGTCAACACGGTACGTCACTATTCAATATTGCAATAGACGGCTGGACAGTTTTCACAACCGATTTCATCCTTTAAGTATTGTAAATCATGGATAATGATTCTGCCCCTTTGAGTGGAGATGATGCCTTCTCTTTTAAGCTCATTCAAAAGTCGGTTTGTGCTTTCACGAGACGTACCGCAAAAGTTAGCTAGCTCCTGATTCGTTAAGGGCAAATCAATTAGAATGCCATCTTTCTTTTGAACCCCATAGCTATTTGACATCCGGATAAGGGTTGAAAGCAAGGCACCTTTCTTTCCGTTCAGTACAAGATCGCGGAATTTTGTTTGGGTTTTGCGAAAATGATCGCTCATCCATTTCATAAATTCAAAGGCTAAAGCGCTATTATGAAAAATTTCGTTTTCAATGGCATCCTTTTTTACTGCTGCAATTTCTGCATCTTCGAGAACGATCGCACTTAGCAAGTATTTAGGTGAGCTTGTAAAAAGGGTTAATTCTCCACAAATATCATTTTCCCCACAGATACGCAGAGATAACTCTCTTCCGTCCGCAGTTATCTTACTGATTTGAACCTTTCCAGAAAGGATGATATAAAGCTCATTTGCCTCCATCCCCTCCTGAAACAAAAAGGTATTTTTTTTTACTTTAAAATGTCTATCCGAAAGGGAAAGTAATTCCTTTATTTCAACTGATTGGGTTTCTTTTAATTGTCTAGGCATCTGAATCGCCCCTTTGTCATCAAAATGAATATAACTATGCCTAAGAATGCATGATTGAAGTAATGCTGTCAATAACTTTGGGTATCATTTAACAATATGTTCATGTTTTAAATAAGGAAAACGGACAAAAAATAATGGATTGAATATTCTGAATAATATATACTAAATCAATAGAACGTGTTAAAATAGTAATTAATAACAAGAACGTGACAAGTTCATGACAATTACTTCATTTTGTAACTGTTGTCATGGGATTTATGATGTAATAGCAATAGACTCTTTTTTCAAATATCCCTCCAAACCAACGGATAAGAGGGAAGGATAAATTTTCATTAAGTGAGATAGTTAACAGTAATCGATTTCTTGTGTTGCTAATATACTAATAAGAATACTCTATAATTGGAGTTGAAATAGATGGGAAAAATATTTGTTAAAGATAAATTAAATCGCCCACTTCGCGATTTGCGAATTTCTGTCATTGATCGATGTAATTTTCGCTGTCAATACTGTATGCCAGCTGAAATATATGGCCCTGATTTCGCTTTTTTACCCAAAAGTGAATTGTTATCCTATGAGGAAATTGAAAGGGTTGCGAAAATTTTTGTCGAGCTCGGTGTCGAAAAAATTCGGCTAACAGGAGGAGAGCCATTATTAAGGAAGGATCTCCCATACCTTGTGGAATTGCTTTCACAAATTGATCAATTAAAGGATATCGGTTTGACGACGAATGGTGTTTTGCTTCCGAAATATGCAAGAGACTTAAAGAAGGCAGGCCTTAAACGGGTCAATGTTAGTCTTGACAGCTTGAAGGATGAATTATTCGGCCAAATTAATGGGCGAAATGTAGGTGTTGGTCCTGTCCTTAAAGGGATTAAAGCTGCACAGGAGGCAGGTCTAGGAGTAAAAATCAATATGGTTGTTAAGAAGGGCTTAAACGATACAGAGATTATCCCGATGGCTGAATATTGTAAGGAAAATGGCTTACAGCTACGTTATATTGAATATATGGATGTTGGAAGCTCAAACGGCTGGAAAATGGATGATGTCGTCACGAAAAAAGAAATTTATACTCGATTAAGTGAACACTATGATTTAGAGCCTGTTGATCCCGATTATTTTGGTGAGGTTGCCAAGCGATATCGCTATAAAGGCACGAATATTGATGTCGGCTTTATCACTTCAGTGTCAGAATCCTTCTGTTCTAGTTGTACGCGTTCAAGGTTGTCAGCAGATGGAAAAATTTACACATGCCTGTTTAATGGAAATGGGCATGACATCCGAGATTTCATGCGAACAGGCGTGAGCGATCAACAAATTGCTGATCGGATTTGTGAAATTTGGGGCGGCAGAAATGATCGCTATTCAGATGAAAGAACGGCTGAAACGGTTGCCAATCGTAAGAAAATTGAAATGTCCTATATTGGCGGGTAAGGCCTTTCTCCATCAATTAGAAGTGGAAAGAAATCTCTCTCATGGCTTTGAAAAAAGCGAGTGAGAGAGTTTTTTTTTGTCCATCAAATTCTCTATGAAAAGCCCATTCTTTGTTAAAAAGTTTCACAATTTAATAGAAAAAAGGAAAAGAAACTGTGACTTCACTCACGTATAATAGAAAATAGGCTTGATATATTCGAGGAAAAGAATGGGAGATGGCATATGTTTAAGAACAAAATGGTAGAAAAGCTATTAGAGGAAAATAGAGCTCTCACAGGGGAGCTAGATAAGATAAAGAAAGAAATGAACCAACGAGAGCAGGACTTGACTCGATTTATGAATGATTTCCAGGAGGAACTGCTTACAACGATTAAACAGCATGAAGCTGTAAATGAGCAGCATGGATTGCTTGGGGGATTGGTTGAAAAAATCAAAGGACATTTTGAAATCGCCAGCGACTTAATCCATCAATCTAATCAATGCGCCAACCTATTAAATGAAACTGGCGAAGCGCTGCATGAATCTGCGAATATTTTGAAGGAAAAGGGAGTAGAAGGACAAGAGACAGTCAAGAATTTAGAAGCTCTTATGCGGGACTTAGGCACAGAAATTAAGACCAATATGGACTCGATTATGACGGTCGGTGACCGATCAAGGGAAATCGATGATATCGTCTTCCTAATTAAAGGGATTGCCGAGCAAACGAACCTTTTAGCCTTAAATGCCTCGATAGAAGCGGCGAGAGCTGGAGAATATGGAAAAGGATTTTCCGTAGTAGCTGAGGAAGTCCGAAAATTAGCGGAAGAGACGGCAACAAGCTCCCATAATATTATGGAATTAACGAAGAGCTTTCAAGGTGATATTGAAAAAGCGGTTGCCAATACAAAGGAATGTTTTGATTTAGTTAATACTGGTGTGAATTTGAGTGAAAAGACAACGATCAAGATCAGCGAGGTAAGCAGCATTATTGAGAATGTTTCGAACAAGGTTAAGGACGCTCAAAACATCATTCAAAATCAAAATAATTATTGTGAGAGTTCACTGGAGGAAATGAATTTAACGAAGGATATTTTTGCCCAGGTGAATGATTTGATTATGCAGCATATAGAGGATGCACAGGTCGTGGACGAGAAGCTAGATAGAGGTGTCAACCACCTAAAGAGCAATGCTTATGTGTAATGCTCTTTTCTCCAACAGGGTTGCTTTTGTATAAAAAGGATAAAGATACTCGTAAGAGAAAAGGAAAGATTGTTAATGAATTGTTCAAGAAGTTGAATAGAATTGTGATATTTGTCATGTAGGACAATATTAGATAGGCTTATACTTAGTAAATACGGTGAATATAGATAATAAACCCTAGCCTACTATTGTATAGATGGAGTGATCGTAATGTTTGAATTTAGGAAACCAATTCCAATCGGTGAAGCAGTTTCTCGAATCATGGCAAATGAAGTAAATGGCAAAACGGAGTACATTTCGATAAATGAAAGCAATGGACGTTTCTTATCTGAGGATTTACTTGCAACAGAGGATGTCCCTCACTTCGATCGGGCTCCCTATGATGGCTTTGCAGTCCGATCCATTGATACGGCACTTGCTAATCGTGACAATCCAATCGAATTTGAAGTCATTGATCATATTGGTGCAGGGGCGGTTTCCAACAAAACAGTTGGTCCATTTCAGGCCGTTCGAATTATGACGGGTGCACAAATGCCAGAGAATTGTGATGCCGTTGTTATGCTTGAGCTTGCCCAGGATTTTGAACGGGATGGTAAGACTTTTATGTCTACCAAAAGAATGCATAAACCAGGGGATAATGTTTCACGTCGCGGGGAGGATGCCAAAAAAGGTGAAGTCCTTGTAAATAAGGGTACGAAAATTAACCCAGGGATCCAAGCGATGCTTGCTACATTTGGTTATGCAAAGGTTCCTGTTGCAAAAAAGCCAAGGGTAGGATTATTTGCAACGGGTACGGAGCTACTAGGTGTTGATGAACCGTTAGAGCCAGGAAAAATCAGAAACAGCAATTCTTATATGATTAGTGCACAAACCGAGAGGGTTGGAGCTGAGGTCGAGTATTTTGGCACCTTACCTGATGATTTTGATACTTGCTTTGAAGCGGTGAAGGCGGCCATTGAAAAAGTTGATATGCTCATTACAACTGGTGGAGTCTCCGTTGGTGACTTTGATTATTTACCAGAGATTTATGCAAAGCTTGGAGCAGAAGTGTTATTCAATAAAGTCAGCATGCGTCCGGGAAGTGTCACAACGGTTGCCCATTACAATGGAAAAATCTTGTTCGGACTATCTGGTAATCCGTCCGCTTGCTATGTAGGGTTTGAGCTTTTTGCACGACCTGTCATTCGAAAAATGCTATTTTCGCCAAAGCCTCATTTAAGGAAGGAACAAGCCGTTCTTACTGTGGACTTTCCGAAGGCAAATCCATTTACTCGTTTTGTTCGCAGCAGCCTATCCTTTTCCAATGGCAAAATTGTCGTTGCTCCAAGTGGACTAGATAAGTCTAACATTGTGATGAGTTTGGCCGGAGCCAATTCCCTAGCGATTCTACCAGGAGGAACTCGCGGATTTAAAGCAGGAGATGAAGTTGAGGTACTTCTCTTAGAGGATCATGAGGGCAGTGAATGGCCTTGGTGAGCCCTGTCATTTTTCAAATTGTAGGGTATCAAGATAGCGGCAAAACAAGCTTTATCAAAAAGTTGGTTAGTGAATTAGAGAATCAGCATATAACAACAGCTACGATTAAGCATCATGGACATGGTGGGAAGCCTTTTTTTTACGAGGAAAAGGATTCCTACCAGCATTTGAAGGCAGGGGCTGTTGCTTCTATTGTTGAAGGGGAAGGCCATCTAATCCTTCAATCTGAAAAAATAGTTTGGACACTAGAAGAAAAAATGAAGCTTCTTTCTTTTTTCAATCCTGATGTGATCCTGATTGAAGGCCATAAAAAAGAGCCCTATCCAAAGGCTGTTATCATTCGGAGACAAGAAGACCTTGAATTGCTTGAGAAGCTGGAGAACATTAAAGTGGTCTTCTATTGGCAAGAGATAGAAGTGAATTCAAAGCTTCCATACCCAGCATTTTCAATCAATGATGAAAAAGGTGTACAGTGGTTAATAGAATTTTTGCAGGAATTAACAGAATGATAAGGGATTTTCAATCCTTTTTGTGAGTTGTTCAAAAAAAAGTCGAAAAATGTTAAAAAATTTGTCAAAAGTGTAACTTTTATCACTGTGTCCACCCATCCTCCCCATTAATATGTTTGTAAGGGGATTCATGTTTATACATAGAGATGGGGGGAGAGAGAAAGATGGGGTTGCTTCAAATGATGCTTTGGCTCGTTTATCCTTATGCCGTCATTGCGGTACTAGGGATGGGACTAATCTGGCAGGTTCACCCACGATTAGAGCAAGAGGAGGTTCGTTCCATTCAAAGATTTCATAAATTCTTGAATAGAACGACAATCGCCCTAATGCTCTTAAGCTTTTTAACAGGGATTGGTGTAGTGTTGTTTAACCGAATATCAGACGACCCGGAAAAGTTATATCATTGGGTAAAAAGCTTGATGCACTTGGAACCAGATACAGCATTGATTGAAGATATATCCCTTCTTTCTCGTACACATTTCATCCTGTTGTTAACGTTTTTATTTATCTTGCCTTTTTCAAAATATATCCGCTATTTATGGATACCAGGTTTTTTTTCTAAGGAAAAATGGTCCAATGATTCCACAAATATGAACTAATAATATGGAAATACTGTGACAAATATAACAAGTGTGATGCCTTTCACTCCTTTTGATTTTCCTATTCCGCTATAGTAGAGGGAGGAAGAAAGAGGAGTGATTTTTTTATGAAATTATTCTTGCCGAAGCAGCACGGGGCATGGGCCATGTTAATTATCCCATTTTGGTTAGGAGTTGCTGCCTCACATTTTATGTGGCAGCATATTCCCTTTTTTATCGGTTGGCTGCTATTATACTTATCGACCTATCCCATGCTGTTTCTTTTTAAAGGGAAAAAAATCCCTTTCTATCGCAAATGGACATTAATCTATTTCATACCAGCTCTTGTTCTACTGATGATTCCGTTATGGACAAGACCGAGCATCATCATCTTTGGTTTAGCAATGATTCCTTTTTTTGCAATTAATGCTTATTTTTCTAGTCAAAAAAATGATCGAGCTGTATTGAATGATTTTAGCGCGATTTTCGCTTTTTGTATTGCTGGAGCGGCTAGTGGCTATTTACCGAACGGAACCATCAATTCGGAAATGATTCTCGGCTTTTTTGCTTCTGCATTGTTTTTCATCGGTGCCACCTTTTATGTGAAGACAATGATTAGAGAAAAGAAGAATAAGGTCTACAAGTGGATTTCTTGGATTTACCATCTGCTTGTTCCGATTTTGTTTTTGGTCATGGGAAATTGGGTGGTGGCCATTGCTTTTGTCCCTAGTTTAATAAGAGCTATCTATTATTATGGTAAGCCTTTGCCAATGATGAAAATTGGGATTATGGAAATCGTGAATTCAGCCATCTTCTTTATTATCATGATATTTGCGATTGTTTAAAAAGAAAAAACTCGGGAAATGAAATCCCGAGTTTTTACTATTCTATATTACAAATCTCAATTGGACAGTTTTCACAATCGATTTCTACCTTCAAATAATCTAAATCATGTATGGTAATAATTCCTTTATCGATGCTAATGATTTCATTTCTTCTCAATTCACTTAACAAACGGTTCACTACCTCCCGTGATGTCCCACAGAAGTTAGCCAACTCTTGATTAGTTAAGGGAGTATCAATAACAATCCCATTATCAGCGGCTACACCATAGCTGTTGGAGAGTCGAATTAAAGTCGAGTACAAAGCTCCCTTCTTCCCGTGCAGGACAAGGTCACGAAACTTTGTTTGTGTCTTGCGATGCTCATTGCTCATCCATTTCATGAACTCTATAGCCATCCCATGATCATCGCCTAGTCTTTTTTCCAATTCATTTTTAAAAATAACTGCGACTTCCCCGCTCTCAATGACTTTGGCATTCTGCATATGGTTTTGAGCGGAGCAGTAGAGAGAAAGCTCACCAATCAAATCTCCTTCAGAAGCCATCCTTAGGGTAAGCTCACGACCGTCAGGAATCATTTTGCTCATTTGAATTTTTCCACTGATTATAATATATAACTCATTCGCTTTCGTTCCTTCCTGAAAAAGAAAAGAACCTTTTTGGATCTTGCGAATGTGATGTACTGTTTCTAATAGTGATTGGAGTTCAGTTGAAATGTCTGTGAAAGCTTGCATGCAATAACCACCTTTTATGAGACAATACCTGCCCTAATATCAGTTTAGGAATAATTGAATAGATAGTCAACAAAATAAGACAAAATTCGAAAGCGATAGGCTGGAAATCATTTTTTCAGGTTTCATTTTTTTGACTTTTTTGAAAACAACTATTGATTTTTACGATGTAAATTCATATAATGAAAACCATATAAATTTATAAAAATAACTTCTGTTGGTTATTTATACATCAATATAAAAGGATGGAGAGGGAGATGAAGGTATCCATAATTGGGACGACAGGATATGGGGGAGTTGAGTTGCTTCGCATCCTGAATCAGCATCCTGTATTTCAAATACATTCTATTCATTCTACAAGGGGTGAAATCCCGATATGGGAGGAATATCCACATTTATACGGGATTCTAAATGAAAGGATTCAGGTGATCGATTTTGACCAAATAGGTGAGGAAAGTGACCTTGTATTCCTTGCTACTCCTTCAGGTGTTTCTCGTAAGCTAGTGAAGGAACTGGCGAATAAAGATGTAAAGATCATTGATCTTTCAGGTGATCATCGCCTGCAAAATTCATTGGATTATTCACAATGGTACAAATTAGAGCCAGCTGAAGACGTCGTTGTCGATCAGGCTGTCTATGGTCTCAGTGAATGGAACGAACATGATATAGAGTCTGCATCACTCATTGCAAATCCTGGATGCTATGCAACAGCTGCATTATTAGGTCTGGGACCCGTTGCAAAGGAAGAGTTGATTGAGCCTGATACGATTATTATTGATGGCAAATCGGGAACCTCTGGAGCAGGAAAATCATTGACAAAAGGGTCCTTGTACGCCGAGGTGAATGAAAATTTTAAAATCTATAAGGTTAATGAGCATCAGCATACCCCTGAGATTGAACAGCAGCTGCGGAGCTGGAATAAGCATACAAAGCCAATCACTTTTAGCACCCATCTTCTACCGATAACTCGAGGAATCATGACAACAATATATGCGAGACTAAAGACCAACTGGTCAACAGAGCAACTTCTAGAGCTCTATCGGGAGACATATAACAAGCATCCATTCATTCGAATTCGTCCTCTAGGAAATTTTCCAGCGGTTAAAGAGGTTGCTGGTTCAAACTATTGTGACATCGGCCTTCATGTGGATGAAAGAACGGGAAGAGTCACAATCGTATCCGTGATCGACAATTTAATGAAAGGGGCCGCGGGTCAAGCGGTTCAGAATGCCAATATTTTATACGGGTTAGACCAAACTTCAGGTCTGGATTTTATGCCGCTTTATCCGTGAAAAGTCATGTACAAGGAGGAAAATGAGTGGGAACACTAACGAAAGCTTCAAAAATACAAGAATTAGAGAATGGTAGCATCCTTTCTCCTAAGGGATTTAAGGCAGGTGGAATTCATGCGGGTCTTCGCTATTCCAAAAAGGATGTAGGGATGATTGTGAGCGAAGTTCCAGCTAATAGTGCCGCCGTCTATACTTTGAATCATTTCCAGGCTGCGCCGATACTCGTTACAAAAGAAAGCTTGAGTACGACCGGACAATTAAGGGCAGTGGTAGTGAATAGTGCTTGCGCAAATGCATGTACGGGCGAAAGAGGGCTATTAGATGCTTATGAAATGAGAGAAATAGCGGCTCGAAAAATAGATGTTCAACCAGAGCTAGTTGCAGTGGCTTCCACAGGTGTGATTGGGGAATTTATGAAAATGGATAAGATCCGCCAAGGAATTACCCAATTGGAGCTTGGTGTACTTGATGAGGATGCGAAGGATTTCCAAACAGCGATCCTAACGACGGATACCTGTATGAAGAAATGTGGTTTTCAAGCTCGTATTGATGGGGAAATCGTGAAAATGGGCGGAGCAGCCAAAGGCTCTGGTATGATTCATCCCAATATGGCGACGATGCTAGGCTTTATCACGACGGATGCGAATATTGCCCCGGAATTTCTGCAGCAAGCATTAAGAGAAGTAACGAATCATACCTTTAACCAAATTACGGTTGATGGAGATACATCGACAAATGACATGGTGCTTGTGATGGCAAATGGTTTAGCGGAGCATTCATCGTTAACACCAGACCATCCCGAATGGGAAACCTTTCTTCAGCTACTTTCTCATACATGTGAAAGCTTAGCAAAGCAAATCGCCAAGGATGGGGAAGGAGCAACAAAGCTTGTCGAGGTCGAGGTCGTGGGTGCAGTGAGCGAGGAGGATGCTCGAGGGGTGGCAAAGCAAATTGTTGGCTCCAATTTAGTCAAAACAGCCATCTACGGAGCGGATGCCAATTGGGGAAGAATCATTAGTGCAATTGGAAAGGCCGAAGCAAAAGTAGACCCGGCTAAGGTGAGTATCTCGATTGGTCCAATCAAGATGCTAGAAAACAGCAATCCGTCTGTCTTTTCTGAAGAGGAAGCAACTGCCTATTTACAGCAAGACTTCATCAAGATCCATGTCGATCTTCATCTTGGAGAAGGTATGGGGAAGGCATGGGGCTGCGATTTATCATATGATTATGTCAAAATTAACGCAAGCTATCGAACATAGGAGAGAATGCGATGAAAACGGTCCTTATAAAATGTGGTGGAAGTACGATTGAGGAATTGTCTAAGGATTTTTTTTCGAGCCTTCATGAATTAAGGCATCAGGGGTATAAAATCATCATCGTTCATGGCGGAGGACCAGATATTAATCAAATGCTGAAACTGCTCAACGTAGAGCCTGAATTTGTTAATGGCTTAAGAAAGACAAGTAAAGCAACATTAAAGGTTGTGGAAACAGTTCTTTCTGGACAGACAAATCGTAAGCTGGTGGAAAAGCTGACTGAACACGGGCTCAAAGCCATCGGACTAAACGGCAGCGATGCGGACCTCTTAAAGGGAAGCTATATTGATAAAGACCAGCTAGGTTATGTCGGGGATGTTACTTCGGTCAACAGTGAATTTTTGGAGCTGATCTTGAAAAGGGATTTGATTCCGGTCATTACTCCAATTGCTTTGGCAGAGGATGGAGCGAAGCTGAATGTTAATGCGGATTATGCAGCAGCAGCCATCGCACGGGCCTTAAAGGTGGATCAGTGTTTATTTGTTACTGATGTTGAAGGGATCATGATTAATGGTTCTGTAAAAAAGTCTATTTCGGTGACAGAAATAGAAAGTTATATTAACCATGGTCAAATTTACGGGGGCATGGTTCCAAAGGTTGTTTCAGCAATCACAGCTCTCGAAAAAGGAATTGAAGGAGTAAGAATTGTCGCGGGAAAAAAAGGCTTTTACGAAAATCAATTATGGCTTGGAACGAAAATTATCGGAAGGGAGAGAATAGTCGAATGACTTATTTATTTCCGACATATGCCCGCTGGGATGTAGAGCCTGCGTCTGCAGAAGGAAGCTATTTAACAGATGTTAATGGGAAAAAATATTTAGATTTTACCTCAGGAATTGGTGTGTGCAATCTAGGTCATAAGCCTAAAATGGTGCTAGAAGCGGTAAAAAAGCAATTGGATCAATTTTGGCATGTTTCCAACCTATTTACAATGGGGCAGCAGGAAAAAGCGGCGGAAATGCTTGCCAATGCGGCTGGACTCGATGCTGTATTCTTTGCCAATAGTGGGGCCGAGGCAAATGAAGGTGCCATAAAGCTGGCGAGGAAGGCAACAGGGAAGGAGAAAATCATTACATTCGAACAATCCTTCCATGGTCGAACCTTTGCGACAATGGCTGCTACTGGTCAAGAAAAAATAAAACAGGGTTTTGGTCCAATGCTTGAAAGGTTTGTGTATGTTCCATTCAATAACTTAGAAAGCTTAGAAGATCAGATGGGTGAAGATGTGGCCGCTGTTATGCTTGAGATTGTGCAAGGAGAGGGCGGAGTGCATGCTGGTAACATTGAGTTCCTAAAAGGAGTAGAAAGACTTTGCAAAAAGTGGGGAGCACTCTTCATTATTGATGAAATTCAAACCGGGATTGGAAGAACAGGAAAACCCTTTGCCTTCCAGCATTTTGACTTGAAGCCTGATATCGTCACATCGGCCAAAGGGCTGGGAAGCGGCTTACCTATTGGAGCTGTGATTGGAAAGGCTGAACTAAAGGAATCTTTTGGACCCGGAAGCCATGGTTCAACCTTCGGCGGCAATCCGGTTAGTATAGCAGCTGCTATTGAAACGATGGAAAATATTTTTGAACAGGGATTTCTTGAAGAGGTCTTAATTAAAAGTGAATTCTATATGTCACAGCTTTTAAAACAATTTGGTCATTTTGATAAGATCAAGGAAGTGAGAGGCCTCGGTTTAATGATCGGAATCGAATTCAGCTATCCCGTTCAAAATCTATTAGCAGAGTTGAGAAATGAAGGTCTTCTTACACTTCCAGCAGGGGAACATGTTTTAAGGCTATTACCGCCTTTAACAGTAACCATTCAGGAAATGGAGAAAAGCATTGAGATCATGAAGAAAACAATTGAAAAGATGAGTAAAACGGCCGTATAAGGCTCACATTTTTGCTCAATTATGAATAAAAATAAATCATTATTAATAAATATACACATTTTATTAAAGGAGGGACACTTCATGCCTAAGGATAGTACGATACAATCGGTCCTAGTTATTGGCTCTGGTCCCATTGTGATCGGTCAGGCGGCGGAATTTGATTATGCAGGTACACAAGCCTGTATCGCTCTCAAAGAAGAAGGATATAAAGTGATCCTCGTGAACAATAATCCAGCGACGATTATGACGGATTCAAATTTTGCAGATAGCATTTACTTTGAACCCCTTGCGGTAGATGTGCTCGAAAAGATCATTTCCAAGGAGCGCCCAGATGGAATTCTTGCAACTTTTGCAGGTCAAACCGGATTAAACCTCGCCTATCAGCTAAATGAATTAGGGATATTAAACAAATATGGCGTGAGGATTTTGGGAAGCTCCATTGAATCGATAAAGAAAGGCGAGGATCGAGAAGCATTTCGGGAGCTGATGAAGGCGTTAAATGAACCTATTCCCGAGAGTGAAATTGTTCACTCCCTCGAGGAAGCACTGGCATTTGCTGAAAAAATTGACTTTCCTATCATCGTGAGACCGGCTTATACGCTAGGAGGAACGGGTGGTGGCATTGCGACAAACAAGCTAGAGCTCATTCAGTTAGTTCATGGAGGGCTCCAAGAAAGTCCCATTCATCAATGCCTGATTGAGAAAAGCATTGCCGGTTTAAAAGAAATTGAATTTGAAATGATGAGAGATTCAGCTAATACCTGCTTAACGATTTGTGATATGGAAAACATCGATCCTGTCGGCATTCACACAGGAGATTCAATCGTAGTAGCTCCTTCGCAAACACTGACCATCCAGGAATATGAGATGCTAAAAGCAGCAGCAATTAAGATTATTTCTGCCCTAAATATTATCGGGGGCTGTAATATTCAATTTGCCTTGGATTCAAAAACGAAAAGCTACTATTTAATTGAGGTGAATCCAAGGGTTAGTCGCTCTTCGGCACTTGCATCAAAAGCAACGGGATATCCAATCGCAACCATCTCAGCAAAGCTAGCTGTCGGTTATAAATTAGAAGAAATTATTAATCAGAAAACCGGTGAAACATTTGCAAAGATCGAGCCCGCTTTGGATTATGTCGTAGTTAAAATGCCGAAGTGGCCCTTTGATAAATTTCCTTCCATTGAAAGAAAGCTCGGTACTCAGATGAAAGCTACTGGAGAGGTCATGGGGATTGATCGGTGCTTGGAACGTGCCTGGTTAAAAGCAATCCATTCATTGGAAATAGAAGTATTAGATTTAAAGCTTCCGCACATAACCCACTCTACAACAGAAGCATTGGTTGAGAAGCTTTTAGCTCAAGATGATGAACGTCTCTTTATCATGCTCGAAGTTCTTCGTAGAGGGGAAGGTATTGAAAAACTCCATGCCTTAACAAGTATTGACTTAGTATTTTTGTCAGCATTACAAGAGCTTATTAAGCTAGAAAAAATGATTGCCAATTCCTCACTTGAGACAGTGACAAAAGAAAGCTTACAGCTTTTTAAGCAAAAGGGCTTTAGTGATGAATATTTAGCTGCTGAGTGGCAGACAACAGAGAAGGAAATACGTGCTAAAAGAAAGAGCCTAGGCATTATCCCTGCCTACCAGGAAGTGGACACTTATACAGCTGACTCTAGTGCAGTCTCCAATTACTTCTATTCAACATATAGTGGGCAAAACGAACAGGTCTTAACGACTAAGAAAAAGGTTTTGATCATTGGCAGTGGACCGATACGAATGGGGCAAGGAATAGAATTTGATTATTGCTCTGTACACGGTGTTTTTGCATTAAAGGAAATGGGGATTGAAACGATTATGATGAATAACAATCCCGAAACGGTTAGTACGGACTTTGCCGTTGCCGATAAGCTCTACTTTGAGGCACTAACTCTGGAAGATATCCTAAATGTTGCCGATGTGGAAGGGATAAAAGAATGTATCATCCAGCTGGGTGGGCAGACGGCTATCAATTTAGCAATACAACTGGAGGAAGCAGGACTTAAAATACTAGGCACAAAAGCTGATACTATCAATGTTTTAGAGGATCGAAAATTATTTTATCAATTACTAGAAGAACTTCAAATTCCCCATCTAAAAGGGGATATGGTTAAAAATATCGAGGAGCTCCACGAGGCTGTTGAAAAAAATGGCTTTCCAGTACTTTTGAGGCCATCCTTTGTCATCGGAGGAAAAGGGATGGAAATTATTAGAAGTAAAAAAGAGCTCGAGCAATATATTGCTAAGGGTTCCGGTCGCTTCCCCTTTTTAGTGGATGAATTTCTACATGCGACAGAAGCAGAACTTGACTTGGTATCAGATGGGGAAGGTATCCTTGCACCTGCCATTATGGAACATATGGAGAAGACGGGAGTGCACTCAGGGGATAGTATTTCCTTACTACCTGCTCAGAACCTATCCCTTTCCATACAAAATAAAATGCTCAATTTTGCGAAAAAAATATGCCGCCATCTTCAATATAAGGGACTTATGAACATCCAATTTATCGTGAAAAATGAAGGGGTATATATTTTAGAGGTGAATCCAAGAGCTAGTAGGACCGTTCCGATAGTCAGTAAAGTAACAGGCATCCCACTTGTACAGCTTGCGACAAAAATATTGCTCGGGAAATATAAGTTGTCGAATGTTGACGATGAGAATAATTTGCTTCCTATTCCCTATGTCTGTGTGAAATACCCAGTATTTTCAAATTATGCATTAAAGGGACTGGATTCAAAAATCAGTGCTGAAATGCGGTCAACTGGAGAAGGAATTTCAATTGGCAGTACGGTTGAGGAGGCGTTAAGAAAAAGCTTCCATCAATGGGTGAAGCCTTCTGGAAGGATTGTCCTAAAAGAGCCGATTGATTTTGAACTGAAAAATAGCCATTTTGAGGTCGTATGTAGAGAGGACGAGGAAGTATTGGCTAATCCTACGATTGCTTATTACAACCCATTTGAGGAAGAAAAGGATAAAGAGCTAAGAGAATACGCGACGAAGAAAAGAATTTTGAATTTTACCGAAAAAGAAAGCCTGCAAGCCTTTTTCAAGGCATTAGAGGTGAAGGATTTTGATGTGAAAGCGATAGAGGAATGGCAACTGCTTTTAAGAAAGGATGTGTCGACGGTATGATGACCACACAAATAGAGGAGTCAATTATTGATATAAAGGGAAAGGATCTTCTGACATTAGCTGATTTTTCACCAGAGGTGATTAAAGGATTATTGGAAAAGGCGCATGGGCTAAAGAAGGCGCATGTATCCGGGGAAGAAACCAATCTATTGAAGGGCAAGATTTTGGGTCTCATCTTTGAAAAGCCCTCTACTCGCACAAGGGTTTCCTTTGAAGCGGGGATGGTTCAGCTTGGCGGACAGGTCATTTACTTGAATGGTCAGGACATGCAATTGGGAAGAGGAGAGCCGATCTCAGATACAGCGAAGGTGCTTTCCCATTATGTTGATGCGATCATGATAAGAACATTTTCTCATCAGCGTGTGATGGAATTGGCGGAGCATGCTTCGATCCCCGTCATCAATGGATTAACGGATTTATTCCATCCGTGCCAAGCTTTAGCGGATCTACTCACGATTCAAGAAGTGAAGGGAAGTTTAGCAGGGATAAAAATGGCATTTGTTGGTGACGGCAATAATGTCACCCATTCGCTTATGATTGCAGCCGCCAAAACAGGGCTTCACTTAAATGTAGCAACCCCAATGGGCTATGAACCGAATGAAGAAGTGACAAAATTAGCGCTGGGCATAGCAAAAGAGACAGGGGCAGAGCTCGCCATTATGAGCAACCCCGTAGAAGCCGTTAAAGAAGCTGATGTGATATATACGGATGTATGGACCAGCATGGGACAGGAAGCTGAAAACGAGAAAAGGCTGCAGGATTTTCAGGAATTTCAAGTAAATGATGTATTAGTGAAAAATGCGAAAGCTGATTTTCTATTCCTCCATTGCCTTCCTGCACACAGAGGAGAAGAAGTCACATCAGCTGTGATTGATGGGAAAAACTCCTATGTCTTTCAACAAGCCGGGAACCGCCTACATGTCCAAAAGGCAATACTAGCTGAGATTTTAAAGTAAGGCTGTTTTCGCACAGATTGTGGTTCTGGAATGTAGCCTAAAGTAATTCATAGGGCTTAGATCGATTCATGAAAGCTCCTTTACTGGAAATACTAATGATACAACACAGAAAGGAGTGTAGATGAATGGGTCAGCAGCATCGTTTTCGGGCCGGACAAAAGGCACCGAATAATGGCATATATATGGAAATAGGCGAAGAAGGGGACGGGGTCATGAATCCCAAAAAGATCAAATTAAAAGCCGGTGACCGTTTCCCCGAAAACTCCAACCATAACCGACAATGGACATATAAAACAAAACCACGTGCCGCCAATAAAGGATCGTAAAAAAATCGGTACCTGGTACCGCCCGTGGACATTTATGCAAAATTGTCCGCCTGAGGTGGACAGTACACCGAAAATATACACTGTATTATTGAGCCATCCTAACCCTAGGATGGCTTTACATATGGGAAAAATAGTCTATAATAAAAGTAAAGGTCAAAAAAGGTCAAACAAGAATAGGAGGAGACAGCTCATGGATTTGAATAAAATGACAGAGCGGCTTCAAACAGCCTTTATGGAGGCTCAATCGATTGCAACAAGGAATGAGCACCAGGAGGTCGATGAGGTTCACTTGTTCCTCTCATTAATGGAGCAAGAGGATAGCCTCATTGCTAGGATTGTGGGGCAATTAAATTTCTCTACAAAGAGCTTTTTCGAAGAACTGAACCGATTGTTGCAGAAAAAACCACGGGTAACAGGAAGCGGTGCTGAGCAGGGAAGACTCTATATTACGAATCAGCTGCAGCGTTTGTTAGTTGAGGCGGAAGGTGAGATGAAGCTTTTTCACGACGAGTTTCTTTCGGTAGAGCATGTCTTGCTAGCTGCTGCAAAATTCAGACAGTCTAGCATCGGAGAAATCCTCTCTCAACGGCAAATCAGCTACGAAGCCTTATTACAGGTAATTAAAAGTATTAGGGGGAATCAGAGGGTGACGTCTCAAAATCCGGAAGCAACATATGATGCTTTGAAAAAATATGGACGAGATTTAGTAGCAGAGGTAAGAGCGGGAAAGCTTGACCCAGTGATTGGCCGCGATGCAGAAATTCGCAACGTGATTCGCATCCTTTCCCGGAAGACCAAGAATAATCCAGTCTTAATTGGTGAGCCAGGAGTGGGGAAAACAGCCATTGTTGAAGGGCTCGCCCAAAGGATCGTCAGAAGGGATGTTCCTGAAGGGTTGAAGGATAAAACAATTTTCTCCCTCGATATGAGCTCTCTCATTGCGGGAGCAAAGTTCCGAGGTGAATTTGAGGAACGGCTAAAGGCAGTCTTGAACGAAATCAAGAAAAGCGAAGGGAAAATTCTGCTCTTTATTGATGAGCTTCACACCATAGTTGGTGCCGGAAAAACGGAAGGAGCAATGGATGCAGGGAATATGCTAAAGCCCATGCTGGCACGAGGAGAGCTCCACTGTATTGGGGCAACGACCCTTGATGAGCATCGCAAGTATATCGAGAAGGATCCTGCTTTGGAACGCCGCTTTCAACAGGTGCTTGTGCAAGAGCCAGATGTTGAGGATACGATTTCCATCTTACGTGGCCTAAAGGAAAGGTTTGAAATCCATCATGGGGTTAACATTCATGATCGAGCCCTGGTCACAGCAGCTGTCCTGTCAGATCGTTATATTTCGGATCGTTTCCTGCCTGACAAAGCGATCGATCTTGTTGATGAGGCTTGTGCGATGATCCGTACGGAGATTGATTCGATGCCAACGGAGTTAGATGAAGTAACACGACGTGTCATGCAGCTGGAAATCGAGGAGGCTGCTTTACAGAAGGAAGAGGATGAGCAGAGCAAAGCAAGGCTTGAAGCCCTGCAAAAAGAGCTAGCGGATATGCGCGATAAAGCGAACACGATGAAGGCGAAATGGCAGGCAGAAAAGGAAAGCATTCATAAGGTTCAGGAAAAGCGGGAACTGCTGGAGAAACTTCGTCGCGAGCTAGAGGAAGCCGAAAATAACTATGATCTTAATAAAGCGGCTGAGCTTCGCCATGGAAGAATTCCATCACTTGAAAAAGAACTAAAGGAATTAGAGGACGAGGTAAACAAACAGGCTGGTGAAAGATTGCTAAGGGAGGAGGTTACGGAGGAGGAGATTGCCAATATCGTCGCTAGATGGACAGGCATCCCTCTTGCCAAGCTGGTGGAAGGCGAAAGGGAGAAACTTCTGCGTCTGGAGAGCATTTTACAAGAAAGAGTCATCGGTCAGGACGAGGCGGTCGAATTAGTTGCTGATGCGGTCCTTCGAGCCCGAGCAGGAATCAAAGATCCAAACCGTCCCATTGGTTCCTTTATTTTCTTAGGTCCAACAGGAGTGGGAAAAACAGAACTGGCTAAGGCACTTTCCCAATCCCTGTTTGACAGTGAAGAGCAAATGATTCGAATTGATATGTCGGAATATATGGAAAAGCACTCTGTTTCAAGACTTGTCGGAGCCCCTCCTGGATATGTTGGGTATGAAGAAGGGGGACAATTAACGGAGGCTGTACGGAGAAAACCCTATTCCGTGATTTTGCTTGATGAAATTGAGAAGGCTCATCCAGAGGTGTTCAACATCCTTCTGCAAATGCTTGATGATGGAAGAGTAACGGATTCGCAGGGGCGGATAGTCGATTTCAAGAACACCGTCATCATTATGACCTCCAATATTGGTTCCCATTTCTTATTAGAGGGACAAGGAGAAGATGTGAGGAACAATGTCATGGCCCAGCTTCGGAATCACTTCCGACCAGAATTTTTGAATCGTGTCGATGAAATCATCATGTTCAAGCCGTTAACCCTTGATGACATTAAGGGAATTGTCATGAAGCTTATTAATGAACTTCAGGCAAGATTGAGAGAACAGCAAATTCAACTTTGCATAACAGAAGAAGCAAAGGAATATATTGCAACAAACGGGTTCGATCCCGTATATGGTGCAAGACCATTGAAGAGATTTATTCAACGCCATGTAGAAACTATGCTTGCGAGAGACATCATCGCAGGGAAAATTGGTGAAAATAGTTCTGTTCAGATCATTTTAGAGGACGATATAATCAAGCTTAGAAGCAAATAAACCCGATCAGAAACGAAAAAAAGTCATCCTAGCTATTTATAGGATGACTTTTTTCACCAGCAGTACATTACTGCAATCCTTCTTTTCCAGTCGGTTCATTTGGAATAATTGAAGATACAATCAAAATAAGAATGGTAGCAATCACTGCCAAGATACATGCAGCTGTGAAATTATACTCCGTACCAATCATAGAACTTCCAACATAGGCTGACATTTGAATTAGAGCGAATGTCCAGAAAAAAGTCCAAAAGAATTTCACCGTATTCACCTCTTACTATTTAACATCCTTTTTATTCTAACATAGCGTTTACATTTGGAAAAGAGAAACTTATTAGATAAGCTTTTCTGGAGTTTTTTCCACAAAAGAAATCTATCACAAATAGGCGAACTCCCTTACCCTTTCTAGGAAACTTCATACATTAATAGAAGATGTGCAAGTATTATCAATAAAGAGTTACAAAGCAAAAGGAGTTTTTACAATGGAGAACCGAAACTTTAAACTGGATACCGAATGGAATATGATTCATTATCCCGAAAAACCCACTGGTTTCGGTATCCTCATTATTGGTGATGAGAGAAATTTTGTCGATGAAAAAACGAGCTTCTGGTCGCAGAACGAAGGAAAGCTTTCTCTTATTAATAGTCTAAAAAAGGCTGGCTATACAGTCTTTTACTCCAATTTATATGGAAAGAACTGGGGAAGCAGCAGGGCCGTCCATCTAGCCAAAAGTTTATATGAATTTATTATTCGAACAGAAATCATCAATCAGAGAATTCATTTGTTGGCCGAAGGAATGGGGGCTTTAGTGGCACTCCAGCTCCTTAAGGAAATGAAGGGGAATATTCGCTCAGTCGTTCTAATTAATCCAGTGATGTCTTTGAGGCATCATTTAGAACAGGAGAAAGAGCATAAGTTTTTCTACAAGAAGCTTCTAAAAGAACTTTCGTCTTCTTATGAAGCAGAGAGTAATCAAATCATTGAAATCATTTGTCAAACCGAGAATGATTGGTCCAGTTTGCATTCGGATGTTCCAGTGAAAATTATCCATGTCCTCTCTGGAAATAGAGCTTATAAACAGTCTAATCTGTTAAAAGAGCTTTCAGTTAAATGGAGAAATGAAGACTCACCAATTACAATTACCTATCTTATGCCAGAAAAGAAAGTCCAACTTGGTTATTATATTATAAACTTCCTTCGAGCTCATGAAGAAATTCTGTGATGAAGGCTGTTCGTGCGGATCGTGTTTTTTATCCGATTATTTTTGTTCAATAGCGACATTGGTTGAGAAAGGATCTGTAATGAAATAATCAGGCCTCCCTTTGCATAGGATGAATTAGATCTTCTTATGCATGGGGAGGCTTTTATATGATGGAGCGAGCGGTAATTATTGGTGTCTTTGAAAATTTTGGATTCCAGCTGTGCAACCGAATTCTTGAGACAGGACTGGAGGTGGATGGAATCCATCTAGAGCAAGGAAAAGATAAGTCTAAAGCGGAAGAAAGACGCTTATACATCGGAAGGAATGCAAATTTTTCAGAGTCGGAGATGAAGAATTTTGACCTCGAATTGTTAAAAAAAGAAGGGACTTTTCTTTTTATCGATTTATGCGAACAATTTAGGGATGCGGCGAAACCAGCTACAGAGCTCGAAGCTCTAAATAATATCATTGCAAATTTTCGTAGCAAGAAGGGAAAAGTAATCTTTCTCCTTCCAATTTCACTGCTAGTTAATACCCGCATTGAGCCCCATCCTTGGCTGGAGAAGGTATTCGATCTTCTTAGGCATAAGGAGATTCCTTTCAAGCTATTTTATTTTCCTTCTTCATCCTGGGAATTTGAAGTTGAAAATGAGTCAAGCATTAGGGAAAACGAAATTACCCAAGAATATATAAACGATTTAATTCATGCAGTGATGAAGCTAGCAGATGCAACACATGGATAAACCCAATGTGGCCGATACAAGTGGTCCTCTAAAAAAGGCTTTCAAATTTTCATAGGGAAATGTAGAATAGAAGAGAACTGTGTCAATCATAATGGGAAAAAAGTAAGATGCCTTTTGAATATTTTTGGAGAGGCGGAAAAGGAATGAAAAAGCTCATAGTTCGTTTCGGTATAGTTCTTTTATGCCTTTTTACGCTGTCTGCTTGTGGACAACCTTTAAATACTGGGAAATTACAGAAAGTTGGATTGCTGGTTCCAGAGACAATAAATGATCAGGTGTGGGGGACAAAGGGTTATAAGGGCATGCTAAAAATCCAATCGCGCTTTGATGTAGATGTTTACTATAAAGAAGGTATGAACTCTCTTGCCGTTGTAGAGAGGGCAGTCAAAGAGTTTGAACAAAAGGGCGTAAATCTAATTTTGGGCCATGGTAATGAGTACGCCGAATATTTTAACCTTCTAGCCAAGGAATATCCAAAGATTCATTTTGTTTGTTTTAATGGAGATGCGGCTGAAAAAAACACAACGAGTCTAAACTTTGATGCCTATGCGATGGGTTTTTTTGGGGGGATGGTCGCAGGGCATATGACGAAGACAAACCGTGTTGGAATGATTGCCGCCTATGAATGGCAGCCGGAAATCGAAGGCTTTTATGAAGGAGCCCTTTATGAGAACGAGGATGTTAAGGTTGACATCCAGTATGTGTTGCATTGGGACGATGATAAAGGTGCATTAGCCATTTTTGAGGATATGCTTGCCGATGGTGTAGATGTTTTTTATCCAGCTGGAGATGGATATAATGTTCCAGTCATTGAGAAGGTCAAAGAAAATGGCCTATTTGCGATCGGATATATTTCTGACCAATCAGACCTAGGAGAATCGACAGTTCTTACAAGCACAATCCAGCATGTAGATACCCTTTATGAATTAGTTGCCGATGAATTTAATAGGGGGAGGCTGGAATCAGGAAATCTAACCTTCGATTTTCAAGATGATGTGATTACGCTTGGCCAATTTAGTCCACTGGTTGACAAAGCATTTGAGAAAAAAATCAACGAACTCATTAATACATATAAGAAAGATGGAAAGCTCCCAATTAAGGGCAAATAAAACGAAAACTACCGTTCAGGATTGATTGGTAGTTTTTTTGATCAAGGAAATCATTTTTTAGTAAAAAAAGCTCCTATGAAGGGCTTTGCCATTTTTAACAAAGGTTTTAATTCATTGGCAGAGGTCAATATTGTATCGACATGCTGCATGACTTCATCATAGTCAACATTTTGCAGGACCCGATCCAATGAGAAATTCTTTGGTAGGGATTGAGCTTGTTTCTTTGGCGCGTGAGCTTGCACTCTTCCCCCCAATAACCAGTCCCATTCTTTTTGTTCACTGCTTTCGTTCTTAGATGTAACATCCTGTCCCTTCTCCAAATTTCGTTGCTCACCAAACATAAATTTTGAGAAGGGATCAGAATGAACTTGCTGTTTTTCCTCCATTTTTGTCACCCCACAATTTTCCACTTCCTGTTAATACAATCTATGCCTACATGAGGAAAAGGTATGGACACTAGTGGAAATAATAATGGAATCCAGCCAATTATATTGACGTCTATGGACTAGTCTGATGATTGTTTTCAAGAAAAAAAGTTGCAGATACTGTGATCTGTTGCTAATATTATTAGTACCAAGTCATAATAATTAGTAATAGAATGAAATAGATGAAAACTTAAAGGAGATGGATATATGAACGCAGGAGTTATCGGTATTGGTAGATATCTTCCCGAAAAGGTTGTCACAAACGCTGATTTAGAAAAAATGATGGATACATCTGATGAATGGATAAGAACAAGAACAGGAATTGAAGAAAGAAGAATTGCAGAGGATGGAATCGATACCTCTGAAATGGCCTATCGCGCTGCACAAAATGCGATTGCAAATGCAGGGATCACAGCGGAGGAAATTGGGCTTATTTTAGTAGCGACGGTGACACCGGATACACCTTTCCCATCCGTTTCTTGTATGATTCAGGAAAAATTAGGGGCAATGAATGCCGCCGCCATGGATATTAGTGCTGCATGCGCTGGTTTCATGTATGGGATGGTGACCGCCAAGCATTTCATTGAAGGTGGTGCCTATAAGTATGTGTTGGTAGTAGGTGTGGAGAAATTATCGAAAATTACGGATTGGGATGATCGCGGTACAGCCGTGCTGTTTGGAGATGGTGCTGGAGCCGTCATCATGGGTCAGGTATCTGATCATCGAGGAATCCTCGCATTTGAATTAGGTGCAGACGGAACAGGAGGAAAACACCTCTATCAGGACGAATATATTATTATGAATGGACGGGAGGTTTTTAAATTTGCCGTTCGTCAAATGGGTGAAAGCAGTGTCAATGTCTTGGAGAAAGCAGGCTTAACAAAGCAGGATGTCGATATGCTTATCCCTCACCAAGCCAATATCCGGATCATGGAAGCATCTAGACAAAGATTGGATCTGCCGCTTGAGAAGATGTCCAAAACCGTGCATAAATATGGAAATACATCAGCAGCCTCGATTCCTATTTCAATTGTTGAGGAGCTGGAGGCAGGAAGAATTAAGGATGATGATGTTCTTGTAATGGTTGGCTTCGGTGGAGGTTTAACCTGGGGGGCAATTGCCTTAAGATGGGGAAAATAAGTAGCTATTTTCCAAAGGCATTGTTGTTTTTTGAAGTATGGGATTTCTAAAGTTAGGAGTTGGGTAAGATGACAAAGCGAAGAGTTGTTGTAACAGGAGTCGGTGCGGTTACACCACTTGGAAAAGATATTGAAACGACCTGGAAAAGTATTAAAGAAGGGGTTTCGGGAGTCGGTTTTTTAACGAGGCTAAATCCTGATGACTATCCAGTAAAAGTAGTTGCAGAAGTAAAGGATTTTAATGTTGAAGATTTTATTGACAAGAAAGATGCTAGAAAAATGGACCGCTTCACCCATTATGCCGTAGCTGCTTCCTTGATGGCGGTAAAGGATGCAGCCTTGCAGATTACAGAAGAGAATTCGCATCGGGTAGGCGTATGGATAGGTTCTGGAATTGGCGGGATGGAAACCTTTGAAAACCAATTTGAGACCTTTCTCAATAAGGGCTATCGCCGCGTAAGTCCATTTTTTGTCCCGATGATGATACCCGATATGGCGACAGGCCAGGTATCGATTACATTAGGGGCAAGGGGATTTAATTCCTGTACCGTAACGGCATGTGCAACGGGCACCAATTCAATTGGTGATGCATTTAAAGTGATTCAACGTGGCGACGCCGATGCGATGATTACAGGAGGTACGGAAGCCCCGATTTCAAAAATGTCGATGGCGGGCTTTTGTGCAAATAAAGCACTTTCGACGAATCCGAATCCAGAGAAGGCGAGCCGTCCATTTGACTTAAATCGAGACGGATTTGTCATGGGTGAAGGGGCAGGAATTGTTGTCTTAGAGGAGCTTGAGCATGCACTTGCTAGAGGAGCAAAAATTTATGCGGAAATCGTCGGTTATGGGGCCACGGGAGATGCCTACCATATCACAGCACCGGCCCCTGGAGGAGAAGGTGGAGCCCGTGCCATGAAGATGGCCATTGCGGATGCTGGCCTAAAGCCAGAAGATATTGCGTATATCAATGCTCATGGGACCAGCACGGACTATAATGACAAATATGAAACCATGGCGATCAAGGAAGTGTTCGGGGATCATGCCTACAAGCTTGCTGTCAGCTCAACTAAATCAATGACCGGCCATTTGCTTGGTGCTGCCGGGGGAATTGAAGCGATCTTTACCGTGCTAGCGATGAAGGAATCGATATTACCACCAACGATTAATTATGAAACACCTGATCCAGAATGTGATCTTGACTATGTACCGAACAAAGCAAGACAGCAGGAAATTAAGACGGCTATAAGCAACTCCTTAGGCTTTGGTGGACATAATGCGACCATCGCATTCCGAAAATATGAATGACTGTAAAGAACAGGGCCACCTGTTCTTTTTTTGCTTGCTAACACACTACTTCTGTTATCTCATCATAGAATGAAAAAAAATGGAGGTCGAACATTTTGGGGTAATTCGTACGGATGAATGGCTGGAAGAGGATTTTAAAGATCCAAAGAAAATATGTGGGCGTATTTCTGGTGATGCGAGCCGTTTCTATTCTTATTTACAACAATTCGGCATGTATAAGCCCAATTTGAGAAGCTGGAGCTGCTTTCAGCAGCTGAAGAAGGAAATGGTTTGGGAGCAGGTGGCACAGCTCCATGAAAAATATCAGAAGAAATGGAACGGACCAGACGTGGATATTTATATATTCCCGATTAGCAGTGGGAGCTTTCTAATGGGAACCTCACAGCAAAAAGGGGGTGTTTCCTTTAAAGGTAAATTATTTCTATTTTTGTCTCCCTTCGAGGATAAGAATGAATTAGAGGCACTGTTTATTCATGAGTATCACCATGTTTGTCGGATTCATAAGCAGAAAAAGGACATAAAGGAATTCTCCTTGCTGGATTCTATCGTATTAGAGGGGCTAGCTGAACATGCTGTAGAGTATTATTGCGGAAGTAAGTATAAGGCAGCTTGGTGTGATTCCTATTCAGAGGAGGAATTAAAAAAGTACTGGAAGAAGCTGAAGAAAGAAACTCGTCAGATTAAAAGAGAGAATCCTCTTCATGATCGAATTCTTTTTGGACGAGGAGGATATCCAAGATTATTGGGTTATGCCCTAGGTTACTATATTACGAAAGACAATTCAGAAAATAGAAACTTTTCCAGAAAAATAAATTTTTATTCGACGTCCGAAAATTTCATAAATTGAAACAATATTATATGTGAATTTTCCTTGAAAAAGCCTGCTATTAAAGGCTTTTTGCTTTTTTTAAAAAAGGGAATTTTATTAACTATTAAAAATATCTTGCTATTTTAATAAAATTGTAATAATATTTTAATCATCCAATCGAATTAACTGAATAATTCAAATAACTTAAATTTAATAAGAAAACAAGCCTTCAAGTTATATTCTCTCAGTGTTGAATCAGCATAAAAGGATTCAGTGCATGTATGAGATTCACGCTCCGGAGGGGTTAGGAGGATTACTTTGAGTGAGCCAGTATTAAAAATAAACCATTTGAAAACTTCCTTTCGAATTAAGGACGAGTATTTTGCAGCGGTTGACGACGTTTCACTTACAGTGAATAAGAACGAGTTATTAGCGATCGTGGGAGAGTCAGGATGTGGAAAAAGCGCTCTGGCATTCTCCATTATGAATCTGCACACTCGTGCAAAAATTGAAGGGGAAATTACATTTAAGGGCCAGAATTTAGTCAATTTATCTACAGCTGAATTAAATAAGCTGCGTGGGAAGAACATGGGGATGATCTTCCAGGATCCCCTTACTGCTCTTAATCCATTGATGATTATTGGCGATCAAATTGGCGAAATTTTGTTAATTCATAACAAAAATATGGCCGTGAATGAGCGAAAGCAGCGTGTTGTTGAGTTATTAACAAAGGTTGGTATTCCTCGTCCAGAACATGTGTATACACAATATCCACATGAACTATCGGGTGGGATGAGACAACGGGTAGTTATTGCGATGGCGATTGCTAATAATCCTGAGCTGTTAATAGCGGATGAGCCAACAACCGCACTTGATGTAACGATTCAGTCACAAATTCTTGATCTTATTAAGGACTTAAAAGAGGAGTCGCATGCAGGAGTCATTCTCATTACCCATGACTTAGGGGTTGTCGCAGAAATGGCTGACCGTGTAGCGGTCATGTATGCAGGACAAATCGTTGAAATTGCTGATGTGTATACATTATTTGAGAACCCATTGCATCCTTATACAAGATCATTACTGAACTCAGTACCAACGACCAATGAGGAGCAAAGCAAGCTTCATGTGATTCAAGGGGTTGTTCCAGCACTGCAAAATTTACCAAGGGAAGGCTGTCGTTTCGGTCCGAGAATCCCTTGGATTAAGGAATCAGCGCATGAGAAGAATCCAGTCCTGCATGAAGTAAGTCCTGGACACTTCGTTCGTTGTACCTGCTACAAGGATTTTCATTTCCCTCACGAAGACAAGGAGGAAAAGCAGCATGTCATTTCTTGAAATTGATGATCTAAAGGTTCACTTTCCCATTCGAGGGGGATTTTTTGGAAGAACTCTTGCTCATGTAAAAGCTGTTGATGGGGTATCATTTTCGATTGAAAAAGGAAAAACATACGGTTTGGTTGGGGAATCCGGTTCAGGGAAAACAACAACGGGCCGTGCCATCATCGGATTAAATAAGATCACGTCAGGAAGGGTTACCTTTGAAGGAAAGGAAATTACCGACTTACGTCGAGCGAGTAAGGATTTACGCAGAGATATTCAAATGATTTTTCAGGACCCGTACTCTTCTTTGAATCCGAAGAAGCGAGTCATTGATATTATCGCTGAGCCTCTTCGAAACTATGAAAAGCTTTCAAAGGCAGAGGAAACGAAGAGAGTTCAGGAGCTCTTAGAGCTTGTTGGATTAAGTCCGGAAAGTATTCTTAAGTACCCGCATGAATTCTCAGGTGGACAGCGCCAAAGAATCGGAATTGCCCGAGCCATTGCCTTAAAACCAAAGCTAATCATTGCGGACGAGCCTGTTTCAGCACTAGATGTATCCGTACAGGCACAAGTATTGAATTTTATGCAGGAGATCCAAAAGGAATTAGGACTTACTTATCTATTTATTAGCCATGATCTTGGTGTTATCAAACATATGTGTGACCATATCGGGATTATGTATAAGGGTAGACATGTTGAATCTGGAACAACAAAGGATATTTTTGAGAACCCGCAGCATATTTACACAAAGCGACTTGTTGCAGCCATTCCAGATATCAATCCTAGAAACCGCAATGAACAGCTTAAATTCCGTCAAGATGTAAAACAAGAGTATGAGCAGGCATTTGATCAATACTTTGATGACGAGGGCTTGGCCTATCCGTTGCAGCCCGTATCTGATACACATCTAGTGGCTTTGCCTGAGAGAGGTTGATTGCAATGTGGAAATTTTCTTTACGTCGAATCATTACGATGATTCCGCAAATTATATTGCTTAGTATCGTCGTGTTTATATTAGCAAAGATGATGCCTGGGGATGCTTTAACAGGATTGATTGATCCGAATATTGACCCAAGTACCATCGAAGAAAAGCGGGAAGCCCTTGGTCTAAATGACCCGTGGTACGAGCAATATGCCAATTGGATAAGCGGTGTATTGCACGGGGATTTGGGGCAATCCTTTAAATTTAAGATGCCTGTAAGCGAGCTTGTTTGGCAAAGACTTGTTAATACGTTTTGGCTATCCGTATTGACCTTAATCATTACTTATTTAATTGCAGTTCCTCTTGGAATTACGAGTGGGCGCTTTCACGACACATGGGCAGACCGAATCATTACAGGATACACCTATATCGGTTTTGCTGCACCATTATTTATCTTTGCGCTCGTTATGCTTTGGATATTTGGTTTTTATTTAGATTGGTTCCCAACAGGTGGAAGTGTTAAGCCAGGGATAGAGCCTGGAACGCTCGATTATTTTATGAGCAAGGTTTATCACATGTTGTTACCAGCCTTGTCTATGGCATTGATTTCTACTGTATCAACAGTTCAATACTTGCGAAGTGAAATCATCGATACGAAGCAGAAGGACTTTATTTTGACTGCAAGAGCAAAAGGGGCTTCTGAATCAAGAGTTTATAATCGCCATATTTTGAGAAATTCACTGTTACCGATTGCTGCTTTTTTCGGATATGAAATTTCAGGTTTAATCGGGGGCTCGATTTTCATTGAAAATATCTTCGGTTATCCTGGGATGGGGCAACTATTCTTAAATTCGATTCTTCTTCGTGACTACAGTGTTGTGACAGCGTTAGTATTATTATTCGGAATATTTACTATTCTAGGATCTTTACTATCAGATATTGTCTTAAGTATCGTTGACCCGCGTATACGGATTAAATAAGCATCCACAGTGAGGTGATTCAAAATGGAAGAAAAGGTTCAATTAGATAAAAATATTGTAACTACGAAAGATGCACCAAAAAGTCCTCCAGGCTGGAAAATCGTGTGGCGGGAAATTGTTCGGGATAAAGTTGCATTTATCTCTTTGATTTTTCTAGTCTTATTGATTGTTTCGGTGTATGGCGTTTCTTTTTTCCTCGATCAAGAGGAAATTGTAAAGGTTGATTTATTCTCTATTCACCAGCCGCCATCAGAGGAATTTCTGCTTGGAACAGATTACGGTGGACGGGATGTATTCGGTCAATTAATTATCGGTACACGAAATTCACTCTCCATTGGTATATTAGTCACTTTGATGACCGGTGTGATTGGGATTATTTATGGATTAATCGCTGGTTACTTTGGTGGAACGATTGATAATATTATGATGCGAATCGTTGATTTCTTCATGGTATTGCCGTTCGTGATGATTGTTATCGTCTTCGTGGCGATTGTACCGAAGTATAGTATCCTATCATTTTCATTAATTATGACGGCGTTTTTGTGGATGGGAAAAGCAAGGTTAATCCGTTCAAAAGCCTTACAGGAAAAGGAACTGGATTATGTACAAGCATCCAAAACACTTGGTTCTTCTAACTTGAAGATTATTTTTACCCAAGTGCTGCCAAATTTAAGTTCGATCATCATCGTCTCGATGACATTGAATTTGGCTGCAAACATTGGCTTAGAATCTGGTTTATCCTTCTTGGGCTTTGGATTCCCAGAAAGCACGCCAAGCTTAGGAACTTTAGTTTCTTATGCGAGAAACCCACAAACTCTTGAATTCAGATGGTGGATTTGGGTACCTGCATCATTACTAATTCTAGTATTGATGTTAAGTATAAATAATGTCGGACAAGCGTTAAAGCGCGCGACCGACGCAAAACAAAGAAGAGGTTAAAAGGGAGGAAAAGCAGAATGAAAAAGGCAACATTCAGCAAGCTTCTGTTGGCGTTCTTGCTTGTCTTTTCACTAGTGTTAACCGCTTGTTCTAAAGATGGGGACAAAGCGAAAGACTCTGGCGACAAAGGCGACAAGAAGACAGAAGAAAAAGAAGATGGATTATACTCCATCGAAGATTTCAGCAATACAAAGACAAATGAAGGAAAAGCCATTGAGGGCGGAAACCTCAATTATGGGCTAGTATCAGATACTGCATTTGAAGGAACTCTTAACTGGAACTTCTATGATGGCAATCCAGATGCGAAGATTCTTGATTGGTTTGACGAACCTCTATTACAATGGGATGTCAACTATGTGTACACAAATGATGGTGCAGCAAGCTATGAAACAGATGCAGAGGTTTCTCCAGCAGTTCTAGAGAAGCTACCAGCTGAGCAAGCTGCAGAAGTAAAAGAAAATGGTGTAACCATTACATTCAAAATCAGAGACAATGTTAATTGGCACGATGGCAAGCCTGTAACTGCTGAGGACTGGGCATTCGCTCATGAAGTAATTGCTAATCCAAAGTATGATGGTGTTCGCTATGGCGATATTACAAATGTTGTTGGTGTGGAAGAATACCATGACGGAAAAGCAGATTCCATTACTGGTATCGAAGTAATTGACGAGAAAACATTAAAAATCACTTACAAGGAGCAATCTCCATCTCTACTAACTGGTGGAATTTGGACATATCCACTTGCTAAGCATATTTTTGGTGATATGCCTGTAGATAAAATCTCTTCTTCAAAAGAGGTTCGTGAAAAGCCAATTGGTTTTGGACCATTCATCGTAGATTCAATCGTACCTGGTGAATCCGTAGTCATGAAGAAAAACGCTGACTACTGGCGCGGTGAGCCGAAGCTTGATTCTGTAACAATTAAAGTGGTTAACCCGACTGTTGTTGTTCAAGCGCTTGAAAAAGGTGAAATTGATACGGTTAGCGAATTCCCAGTTGATCAATTTCCAGCTAATGCGAAAATGTCAAACGTTGAATACTTAGGGGCTATTGACCGTGCCTATACGTATATTGGTTTCAAATTAGGTTCATATGATAAAGAAAACAAATCGATTAAGCCAGATCCAAATGCAAAAATGGCTGATGTGAAATTACGCCAAGCAATGTGGCATGCAGTTGATAATGACACTGTTGGTAAGAAGTTCTACCATGGATTACGTTGGAATGCGACTACATTAATTCCTCCATCCCATCCAGAATTCCATGATGCAACAAACGAAGGTCGCAAGTATGATCCTGAAAAAGCAAAGCAATTGCTTGATGAAGCTGGCTACAAAGATGTTGATGGTGACGGAATCCGTGAAGATAAGAACGGTAAACCTTTCGTAATCAACTTTGCTTCTATGTCAGGTGGCGACACTGCTGAGCCATTAGCAAAATACTATATCCAAGCTTGGAAAGAAGTAGGACTTAATGTAGAATTATTAGATGGCCGTTTACAAGAGTTTAACACGTTCTACGATCGTGTTGGACAAGCTGGTGACGACGATCCTGCAGTAGATATTTACCAAGGTGCATGGGGCGTGGGAATTGACGTTGACCCAACAGGCCTATATGGTAATGTAATGTTCAACTTTTCTCGTTGGCAAAATGACAAAAACGATGAGCTTCTTGCAAAAGGTATTTCAAAAGACGCATTTGATGTAGAATATCGTAAAGAAGTATACAATAAGTGGCAACAATTAATGGTAGATGAAGTTCCAGTATTCCCAACTCTATATCGTGCAATTTTAGTTCCGGTCAACAACCGCGTTCAAAACTATTCGATCGAAGAAGGATGGAATGAAAAACAAGATATTGCTGTAACTTCAGAAAAAGCTCTAAAAGCAAAATAATTATTTAAAAGGAAAGACTCGTTTTTAACGGGTCTTTTCTTATGCAATTTTTTCTTGAATTGTGTTCACCGAACTGGTTATGTTCAAAAACATCAATGTTTTAGAAAATCGTATTCCTTCTCCATTATTGGATATTTTGGTGGATGATGGGATTTCTGGGAATAAAATTTTTCCTCACTGACAATACTTAGTGACAAACAGGTTAATGAAGTGAGGGGTAGATTCATGTTATATCTTCATGATGTTTGGGTGAATTGGTTTGAAGGTGAAGAGAATGGATACAATGTTTGTCACTTCCACGAATGGCGTAAGGATGATGGAGTCGAACTTCTGGATCAGGTTCCTTTGTTAAAAATATCATCTGTCCTTTTCAATTACATAGAGAATGACTTATCAGAATTACCGCAGCAGCTATTAGATGACATCTATCAAAAGGCGTATTTACGGAAAAATCATGAGAGAATCCAGCTCGAATATTGTTTTGTGGCAACGGATGGGGTCGGGATCATTGTGGTCGATACAATTGGCTATAATATTCCGATTCGAAAAAGCAGACTCATTCCTCGGCAAGAGCAGCTAGTCTATGAAATGATTGAAAGTCATGATCCTATTGATTATGAGTTTAATGGTCACTCTCCTATGAAGGAATTTCATATTCTATCACCTGCACCGGAATTAATGCATGGGCTGACGAGGAAGGAGAGGCAGTTAAAGCAATTATTGTTTATGGCCTTGGACCAGCTAAGGGCCTGCAATAATGCTGCGGAGATCCGTTATTGGTATACAGAATGGAGTCCGGAGCGCTATAAGGAAATTCAGGATTTGAATTTTGACCATGCATGGCAACAGCTGTACGAGGAAACGAAATTTGGATGGTCGGGCAAGCATGAACAGTTTTGTGAGAATCTCATTAAGGGCCAGCCCTTTTTTGAAAAGCTATGGGAAATGGAGCATGGTTCGAAGGTGAATTGAACTAGGAAGAACACCTGGTTTGATTGGTACCCAGATAATAGAATAATCAAGCAAAAAGGTAACCTTGCAATGTTGGTTACCTTTTTTCCGCCGTATTATCTCTTCTTTCTGCCTAATCCCATCGCATTTTCCATCTTTTTCAACATCTTATTCGCGACGGCACTAGCTTTTTCAGCTCCACGGTCGAGAATCTCGTCTAACTCTGGTGAATCGAGCAGCTCATAATATTTCTTCTGGATTGGCTCGATCGCCTCTACAACGACCTTAGCTAAATCACCTTTGAAATCTCCGTAGCCTTTGCCCTCATATTCCTTCTCTAGTTCTGCGATGGATTTATTTGCAAAAATCGAATAGATCGTGAGTAAATTTGATATGCCTGGTTTATTGTCCTTATCATACTTCACAATCCCTTCGGAATCGGTTACGGCGCTCTTAATTTTCTTTTCAATTTGCTTTGGTTCATCAAGTAAAGAGATGAACGCCTTTTGGTTCGGATCGGATTTACTCATCTTCTTTGTCGGCTCCTGAAGGGACATAATTCGTGCCCCTTCTTTAGCGATGCGAACCTCTGGAATCGTAAAAATGTCATTGTATTTTTTATTAAATCTTTCTGCAATATCCCTTGTTAATTCTAGGTGCTGCTTTTGATCTTCCCCAACAGGCACAAGATCGGTGTTATACAAGAGGATGTCTCCAACCATTAATGGTGGATAGGTTAAAAGACCTGCCACAACAGCTTCCTTCCCAGCAGATTTATCCTTAAATTGTGTCATCCTCTCCAACTCACCAATATAGGTTACGCATTGGAGCATCCAACCGGCCTGAGCATGTGCTGGAACCTCTGATTGAATGAAAAGCGTCGCCTTGTTGGGATCAATCCCTACAGCTATGTAAAGTGCGGCCAGGCTTCTTATATTTTTTCTCAACTGAATGGGGTCTTGCGGGACGGTGATCGCATGCTCGTCCACGATGCAAAAATAGCAATTATACTCATCCTGTAACTCCACAAATTGCTTCATCGCCCCAATGTAATTTCCAAGTGTTATCGTACCACTTGGTTGAATTCCAGAAAAAATCGTTTGCATCTTATTTCCTCCTATTCTCTAATAAATTATACCATTTCCGAAATAAAATTTAAAATCCATAAATGGATAAGGCGACAAGCATAGTGAGGATAATCAGCAGCCCATTCACCAAGTAGGGAAAAATGTTAAATGAAATCATTTCAGAAGGGAGAAGCATTTCCTGCACATCTTTTTTTGCTGCATTTTTGCGATCCAATACGTCTCGAAAGGATTTTGTCACCGCATCAAAGAACCCGCTTTTGACTGTGAAAAATAATAAAGACACAAAAATGAATAAAGAGCCTATATAGAAAGAGATATTAATATAGGAAAGCAGTGACATCTCATTGAAAAAAATAAAAGAGAAAATGATTGCCTCGGAAAAGAGAAATAGAATGAATGTTTGAATAAAATATTTTTTCAAAATATCATCTCCAAATTAAAATATTATTTCAAAATTAAATAATAAATAACGATAATTTTCAAAGAAAAAATAAATATAGAGAAACACTGATTTATCAACGTTTAAGATAGTTATCTATTTGCACAAAATAATAATACCTGACATTTCCGTAAAATAAAATTTTTTCAATAAAATAATTTACAAAATAATTATTATCTGTATAATAATCATTGTAACAATTTTTCAGAAAATAATAAGGGGGTTTACTCGTGAAAAAGTCAAAATATTTATTACTTTTGTCTTTGTCGCTCGTGGTGAGCATGTTCCTAGCAGCCTGCGGTGGAGGAGATAAAGGGAAAGATGATGACAAGGCTGCTGATAAAGGTGGAAAATCAGCGCAGGAAATTAGAATGTTGGAGTCAACAGCTATTCCAGCGATGGATTCCGTCAAGGCCTCCGATACTGTAAGCTTTACGACGATGAACAATGTAATGGAAGGACTATATCGTCTTGATCCAAATCAAGAGGTGGTCCCAGGTATGGCTGATGGAGAACCAACAGTCAGTGATGATGGCTTAACCTACACTTTTAAAATTCGCGATGCAAAATGGTCAAATGGTGATCCTGTAACAGCGAATGATTTCGTATATGCATGGAAAAAGGCGATGGACCCAGCTACTGCATCTGAATATGGTCCATACATGATGGAAGGAAAAATCAAGGGAGCTGCAGAAATCATTGCTGCTGCAGCGGAAAAAAAAGATGTTGATCTAAACACGCTAGGTGTAAAAGCTCTTGATGAGAAGACACTTGAGGTTGCTTTAGAGAAACCGATTCCTTATATTAAATCACTGATGGCATTCCCTACGTTCTATCCGCAAAATCAAAAATTTGTGGAGGAACAGGGAGATAAATATGCTCAAAAAGCTGAAAATTTGATCTTCAATGGTCCTTTCGTTTTATCCGATTGGGATGGTAGCACAGATTCTGAATGGTCCTATATAAAAAACAAAGATTATTGGGATGCGGATACCGTTAAGCTTGAAAAGGTTCAATGGAATGTCTTAAAGGATCCACAAGCTCAAGCGAATGCGTTTGAAACCGGTGAAGTTGATATCACTGGTAAGCTTTCATCCGATGTTGTACCACAGTACGAGGGTGATGAAAGATTAGTAAAATGGTTAGAGCCAACCTTGGCTTGGTTAAAAATGAATCAAAAAGATAATAAAGCATTACAAAATCCAGATATTCGTAAGGCAATTGCTCAAGCGATTAACAAGCAAGATTATGTGGATGGAGTTTTGAATAACGGTTCAATTGTGGCAAACTATGCGGTTCCAAATGAATTTGTAAAAAATGAGGAAACAGGCAAGGATTTCCGAGATATTAATGGAAACAAATTACTACCTTACAACGTAGATGCAGCAAAGAAGGCATGGAAAAAAGGCCTAGCAGCGCTTGGTACCGATACGGTTGAATTAAGATACTTAACCGATGATACTGAAACGGCGAAGAAAACGGCTGAGTATATTAAGAGCCAATTGGAAACAAACCTAAAAGGTATAAAAATTTCTGTTGAAAGTGTACCATTCAGCGTTCGTATTGACCGCCAAAACAAGCAGGATTATGACTTA
Source organism: Bacillaceae bacterium UBA7792 (assembly GCA_002480735.1). Classification (GTDB taxonomy): domain Bacteria; phylum Bacillota; class Bacilli; order Bacillales; family Cytobacillaceae; genus Robertmurraya; species Robertmurraya andreesenii. Next base: position 62,860 of record DLCS01000268.1, read on the forward strand.
CAGCTCGCTCTTTGGGGGCCGGATTACCTCGACCCAATGACATTCTCTGACCTTTGGGTTACAGGTAGTGGAAATAACAAAATGAGCTATTCCAATCCAAAGTATGACAAGCTTATTAAAGATGCACAAACAACTTTAGCTCAATCTCCAGTTGAACGTTACAAGGCACTTGCAGAAGCAGAACGAATTCTTCTAGAGGAAGATGCTGCCATTGCACCAATTTATCAACGATCCTCCAACGTATTAGTAAGTGAAAAGGTCAAAAATTTCACCTACCATTTAGTTGGACCAGAATATAGCTTTAAATGGACTTCTGTAAAATAATACCTATTTAAGACATGGCTTGGTTTGACTACAATGATTAACATCGTTGTAAGGGAGAGTATATTGTTATTCAATATACTCTCTTTTCCCTTTTTAAAGAAAAACTATCTAACTTTTTCGAGATTTAGAAAAATATTAGGAGGTGCACACTGGTGGCAAAATATGTGACTCAGCGTATCATCTATATGATCATCACTCTATTCTTAATTGCCTCGTTTACCTTTTTCCTCATGAAAATTATTCCAGGTACACCTTTTACGAAAGCTGATAAGTTATCTGAAACCCAGCTTGCGATTATGAAAGAGAAGTATGGGCTAGATGATCCAGTACCTGTTCAATATGCGAACTATATGATGAATTTGGTAAAGGGAGATTTAGGTGTTTCCTTTCAGTTTGATAATGTTGGTGTAACAGAAATTATTGTCAAGAGCTTTGGCCCTTCAGCCCAGCTCGGTTTTCAGGCGATCATCTTTGGGACTATCTTTGGAATTATTCTTGGGGTTCTTGCAGCGCTGAAGCAAAACACATGGGTGGATTACGGATCGACATTTATTGCGGTTCTTGGCAAATCGATCCCATCCTTTGTCTTTGCAGGACTCATGCAATATTATCTTGGTGTGAAGCTGGGCTGGTTCCCGGTTGCGTTCTGGAGAGGACCTGAGTATACGATCCTCCCAACGATTGCACTTGCGATGTTCCCACTAGCAACTGCGGCTCGGTTTGTACGTACGGAAATGATCGAGGTATTAGAATCAGATTATATTGTGCTTGCTAAAGCGAAGGGTGCAAGCTGGTTTGATATCGCCTTTAAGCATGCGCTAAGAAATGCTCTTATTCCAGTTGTTACTGTATTGGGGCCGTTAGTCGTCAGTTTAATGACGGGATCATTAGTTATTGAAAAAATCTTTGGTATTCCCGGAATTGGAGAGCAATTTGTCAAATCCATTCAGGTCAATGATTACCCTGTTATCATGGGAACGACATTATTATTTGCTGCCTTGTTTGTAGTCGTCATTCTAATTGTCGATCTCCTCTATGGTGTGATCGATCCGAGAATTCGTTTAGCGGGAGGGAAAAAATAATGGAAAATGAAAAAATTCCACAAGAAATGTTTTCGCCCGTTGAAATGGATGCGACAAAAAGTGAGCAAATTTCAAAGCCTAGCTTGAATTATTGGCAGGACGCATGGCTTCGTGTAAGGAAGAACAAAGGTGCGATCGTGAGCATCATTATTCTTGCGATATTAATCATTATGGCTATCGTTGGACCAAATATTACAGGCCATGGCTATGCCGACCAAAATTTAAAGCATAACAATTTGCCACCGCGTATTCCTGTGTTAGAAAACATCAGCTGGCTTCCGTTTGATGGGGAATTAACAAGGAAGAATGGAGATACGTACAACGCTTACAAGGTAAAGCATGTCGATGAATATTATTGGTTAGGTACGGATAGCTTAGGTCGTGATATTTTTACACGGCTTTGGAAGGGAACTCAGGTTTCTTTATATATTGCATTTCTGGCAGCAGCCATTGATATGATTATTGGTGTTCTATACGGGGCGATCTCTGGCTTTGTCGGGGGTAGAACCGATAATTTTATGCAGCGTATTACCGAGATCTTGATAGGGATTCCGAACCTGGTGGTCGTTATCCTCATGATTATCGTCCTCAAGCCTGGGATTCTCTCCATTACCATTGCCTTAACGATAACGGGCTGGGTGGGAATGGCTAGGGTCGTGCGGGCGCAGGTTCTGAAGCTGAAGAGTCAGGAATATGTCCTCGCTGCTAGAACCCTTGGACTATCTAATGGAAAGATTATTGGTAAGCATCTTGTTCCAAACTTAGCTGGAGTTATTATTATCAATACCATGTTTACCATTCCGAATGCGATTTTCTTTGAAGCTTTCTTAAGTTTTATTGGGTTAGGATTACAGCCTCCACATGCCTCATTGGGAACATTAATTGATGATGGATTTAAGGTGCTGCAGCTATATCCTTACCAAATGATCATCCCAGCCATTGTCATCAGCTTGATTATGATCTGTTTTAACATGGTGGCTGATGGACTGAGGGATGCTCTAGATCCGAAGATGCGCGACTAGAAAAGGCGGGTGAATTGAAGTGGAAAAAATATTAGAAGTGAAGGATTTGCATATCTCCTTCCATACTTTTTCTGGAGAGGTACAAGCTATCCGTGGCGTGAATTTTGATTTGCATAAAGGGGAAACACTCGCTATTGTCGGTGAATCAGGCTCAGGGAAATCAGTCACGTCCAAAGCGATTATGCATCTGTTACCTGAATCAAACTCAGAGATTAAACAGGGACAAATCCTTTTTGAAGGGAAAGATCTCGCAAAGCTTTCTGATAAGGCGATGCAGAAGATTCGTGGCAAAGACATTTCGATGATTTTTCAGGATCCGATGACATCTTTGAATCCAACGATGAAGGTTGGAAGGCAAATTATTGAACCGATTATGAAGCATCAAAAATTAAGTAAGGGAGCCGCTAAAAAGAGAGCGATTGAAATTCTTGATCTAGTTGGAATTCCCAATCCCGAGGTACGCTTTGAGCAATATCCTCATCAATTCTCAGGCGGAATGAGGCAGCGTGTCGTCATCGCGATTGCATTGGCTTGCAATCCTAAGGTGTTAATTGCAGATGAACCGACGACCGCTCTTGATGTAACGATTCAAGCCCAAATCCTTGAACTGATGAAGGCCTTACAGAAAAAGATTGACACGTCGATTATCTTTATTACCCACGATCTAGGTGTAGTAGCCAATGTGGCGGATCGAGTAGCTGTCATGTATGGAGGAAAAATTGTTGAGGTCGGAACTGTCGATGAGGTGTTCTATAACCCACAGCACCCGTACACCTGGGGCTTGATTAGCTCGATGCCGACACTCGATACGGAAGATGAAGAGCTTTATGCGATTCCTGGGACGCCGCCAGATTTGCTTCATCCACCGAAAGGAGATGCCTTTGCACCTCGTAACCGCTATGCAATGAAAATAGACCTTGAAAAACAGCCGCCAATGTTCAAGGTTTCCGATACGCATTATGCGGCGACATGGCTCTTGCATCCAGAAGCACCAAAGGTCGAACCGCCAGAGGCTGTTCAAAAACGCAAGCGCCAATTCCTTGGCTTGAAGGAGGGGAATTAAATGGCGAGCACGGAGAAACTATTGGAGATAAAGAATTTAAAGCAATACTTCAATGTTGGAAAGGCAAATGAAGTGAGAGCCGTCGATGACATCTCCTTTGACATATTCAAAGGTGAAACCTTAGGGCTTGTTGGCGAATCAGGCTGTGGAAAATCAACGACAGGCCGGACGATCATACGCTTATACGATGCAACTGGTGGCGAAGTACTCTATAATGGCGTCAATGTCCATGGGAAAAAATCAAAGGCTGAACTAAAAGAGTTTAACCGTAAAATGCAAATGATTTTCCAGGATCCGCAAGCATCCTTAAATCCGCGAATGAAGGTGTCTGATATCATTGCGGAAGGAATTGATATTCACGGACTTGCATCTTCAAAGGAAGACAGAATGAATCGTGTCATTGAGCTACTAGAAACGGTCGGCTTAAACAAAGAGCATGCCAATCGATATCCCCATGAGTTCTCAGGGGGTCAAAGACAACGGATTGGCATTGCTCGAGCACTTGCAGTAGAGCCGGAATTCATCATTGCTGATGAACCAATTTCCGCCCTCGATGTTTCCATTCAGGCTCAGGTTGTCAATCTCATGAAAAAGCTGCAAAAGGAAAAAGGCTTAACCTACCTTTTCATCGCTCATGATCTGTCCATGGTGAAATACATCAGTGACCGGATTGGTGTCATGTACTTCGGGAAGCTAGTCGAGCTAGCACCAGCGGACGATTTGTACAATAACCCGATCCATCCATATACCCAATCCCTTTTGTCTGCGATTCCATTGCCAGATCCAAATTATGAACGTAATCGCAAGCGGAAAACCTATAATCCGAAGGTTCATAATTACAGCAGTGATGATGAGGTGAAGCTTCGTGAGATAAAGCCAGGTCACTTCGTTCAATGCTCTCAAAAAGAATTTGAACAATATAAGGCGCAATATGCAAAATAACAAAAACGATCTCAAAACCGAGATCGTTTTCTTTATTTGCCATGTAGATTATTGTCAATTTTAAGGGTAAAATGTAGAAGAATGATAATCTAATAATCTCATATACATAAGATAAAATAGAAAAGGGGGACATAATGAAATCTTTTCGTGTCGTAAGTTTGTTGGCTTTGTTTTTTTTGCTATTGTTTGGAGGAAGTATTGCTCTAGCAAAACAAAAGCAGGATGGATTAGCAAAATCATTACCAGTGCGGGAGGACCTTTTGATCAAAAATCTGCCCGATGTGCTGACACGTTTTAAGTATCATAGCGGGCTTAAATTTGACTACCCAGATGCTGTGAGAGGAATTTATGTGACCGGTCATTCCGCAGGAGGAGAAAAATTCCCCCAATTAATTCATTTAATTGAGAATACGGATCTGAATGCGATGGTCATTGATGTGAAGGATGATTGGGGCAATATTACTTACATACCTGATGAGACCTCACCCTATAAGGCAATTGGGAAGCCATATATTAAGAATCCAAAAGAAATGCTAAAAACGCTGGAACAAAAGAAGATCTATCCGATTGCTAGAGTGGTAGTATTCAAGGATACCGCATTAGCTAACATGAAGCCGGAGCTTTCCTTTAAAAATGGTTCAACCGTCTGGAAAAACGGTCGAGGAGAGTCATTTGTGAACCCTTTTCTGAAGGAAGTTTGGGATTATAATGTTGGCATAGCCATTGAGGCTGCCAAAATGGGCTTTCAGGAAATCCAGTTTGACTATGTGCGTTTTCCAGAGGGCTTCGAGAAAAGAGATAATGCTTTAACATATACCATGGGAGAATACGAGCAGATGGATATGGACAATGTTCAAAAGCGGGTGCAGGCCGTAACGGATTTTGTTGCCTATGCGAAGAAAAAGCTTGAACCATATGGAGCCAAGGTTTCAGTTGACATCTTTGGCTATACAGCAACACTTCCTGAAGCACCTGGAATTGGCCAAAATTTCTCGAAAATAAGCGAGCAGATTGATGTTATTTCATCGATGATCTACCCAAGTCATTGGACCTCCTATTTCGGAATCAGTAAGCCTGATTTGGATCCTTATCGGCTGGTGACGGAATATGCAAAGGTGGAGAATTCCATTCTCTCAAAGCTTGAGCACCGTCCAATCTCAAGACCCTGGCTTCAAGACTTCACAGCATCCTGGCTTGGTAGCGGAAATTACAAGCGCTATGGAAAGCAGGAGGTAGAAGCACAAATTAAAGCTTTAAATGAACAAGGGATTAAGGAATTCTTGCTTTGGAATGCAGGGAATAGCTATACAAAGAATGTGGACTATACCCCTTAATAGAAAAAAACTGAGACCATGCGAGTCTCAGTTTTTTTCTATTTTTTGAAGCCACCTACGCTTTTCCAGCCTGTTTGCATTCTTTCCGATTTATCTACAAATAGATTTCGATTCTTTCCGCCGAAAATTTTCGTTCCGATGCCATTTGTAATGACACCCATTGTTGCTGTGATTGCAATAATGAGCACTGCGACAATGGCCAGATCGGTTATGTAAGGTACCATGATATAACCCCCATCTTTCTATTGTTTATCCCCTACCCCTATTGTAAAAGAAGTTCAATTATTATGAAAGGGGAAAAATGAATTCAGTCTCATTAAATTCATTAATATTTTTTTTCATTTTCATGACATTAATTGAAAATGACCGCTAGAAATGACACAATAGAACAGAAGCCAGCTTTTTTAGAAACAAAATAAAAAAATGCAGAAAAACATGAAACTTTTAGGTGACAAATACGTCTTATATAGAGAGAACTTTCATGAAAGCAATTTTTTGAAACAGTTGGCTGCATGCTCAAAAATCTATACCTTTTTGATTTATATTGGTGTATAATAATTAATATACATTACTTGTTTAAAGTTATTTTAATTTAAGTGATTTTTGATAAACATGGTTAATATATATTTTTGTATCTTGAATTTAAGGAGTGTGAATTGATTTGGTTACTTTATACACTTCACCTAGTTGCACATCTTGCCGCAAAGCGAAGATCTGGCTTGAAGAGCATGAAATACCTTATCAAGAGCGTAATGTTTTTTCTGATCCTTTAACAATAGAGGAAATTAAGGAAATTCTTCGAATGACTGAGGACGGAACAGATGAGATTATTTCAACAAGATCTAAGACCTTTCAGAAACTGAATGTGAATCTTGAAACGATGCCGCTCCAGGATTTGCTTGTGCTTATTAAGGACAATCCCGGTTTGCTACGTCGTCCAATTATTATTGATGAAAAGCGCCTTCAGGTGGGTTATAACGAGGATGAAATCCGCCGTTTCCTTCCAAGAAAGGTACGTACATTCCAGCTTCAAGAAGCGAGACGTCTTGTAAACTAATGGGAAAACCTTCGATCCTTTGTATCGGGGGTTTTTTGTATTTATGGAACTTCCGAACTTGAAAAGCCCACTTCTTCAGGTGTGGGAGTATCAGGGAGAAATAATTTGTGAGTAGGAATGTTTTTTGATAAGATACTACAAATAAGATTTTGCACGAGCTTTTTTGTGTTGAGTAGGCATATAATGGTTTTTAAGAAACCGTGTTATTTTATTTCCCTTTATCTCCTTTTTATCATAAAATAAGAGTACAAGGTAATAACACTTTTTATTATTATAGTGCTTTACATCCTTCTATGTGATTAAAAGTAATGGGTAAAGGTACATGTATTTTGCATGGGGGTATTTATTCCCTTCCAAATAATGCAAGAAGGGAGAGGTTACTTGATGGATATTGAACGGATCAATGAACATACGGTAAAGTTTTACATTTCATATGTCGATATAGAAGAGCGGGGCTTTGACCGCGAGGAAATCTGGTACAACCGGGAGCGAAGTGAAGAGCTATTTTGGGAAATGATGGATGAAGTTCATCAGGAGGAGGAATTTATCCTAGAAGGACCTCTTTGGATTCAAGTACAAGCTTTGGATAAAGGGCTGGAGATCCTTGTGACAAGAGCACAAATTTCCAAGGATGGACAGAAGTTCGAGCTGCCAATTCCAGATGAAAAGCTAAAGGATTTACCTGTGGACGACAGAATAGAAGAACTGTTGGATCAACATTTTAATCCAAAAGATGGTGAAGAAATTGCTCCTGAAGGAACATTGGAATTCTTAATCGCTTTTAACGATTTTGAGGACTTAATATCGCTATCGAATCGTAATATTCTTGATTCATTGGTGACTAAGCTATATTCCTTTGAAAATAACTATTATTTATATGTGGAATTCCCTGAGGAAGAATTTGATGAAGATGAAATCGATGATTGCCTAAGTATTCTGCTTGAATACGGAGCTGAAACACAGGTAACCATCCATCGTGTGGAAGAATACGGGCATCTCATTATTTCTGAACATGTCTTTTCAGAGTTGAGGAAATATTTTCATTAACAATGATTTTTTCAAAAATATGTCCGATTTACGTAACAATGCCTTATAAAAATACCGATTTCATTGATGAAATCGGTATTTTTTAATAAGATCAATAGGGTTAAGTTCTTGTACTCTGAACAGTGCTTAGCTCCTGCGCTTTTCTAATGAACCGAGGTGATGATCGCTTGAAGAATACAGTGAGAGTCCTTTTATTTATTGGTATATTAGCTGTGCTTTATTATTTGCTTGGAGATTATATTAAAGGCGGTTTATTGGGCTATATAAGCATTATCACTACTTTGTCCGTCATCTTTATTGGGTTTATTATCTTCCTGGAAAATCGCCATCCCACTCAAACCCTAACCTGGTTGGTGGTGCTGGGGAGCTTTCCTCTTGTTGGTTTTATTTTCTATTTACTATTTGGACGGAACTATCGCAGAGAAAAGATGTTTAGGAAAAAATACATATTCGATAAACAAGCTTTCCTTCAAATTGAAGGGGATGTGGATTATCCAAGTGTTGAGCGAATTGAGGAAATGGATCCTGACCAGCGCAAGCTTTTTCACCTTGCCCATAAGCTGGGAAACAGTCCCATTTCCTTTCGAACGGAGACCAAGGTATTGAACAATGGTGACGAAACGTTCATGGAAATCATACATGCCCTAAAGGAGGCAACACATCATATTCACATTGAGTACTACATTGTTCGCAGTGATAAATTAGGTAACAAAATTAAGGATATCCTTATTACGAAAGCGAAGGAGGGTGTCAAAGTTCGATTCCTCTATGATGCTGTAGGTTCATGGATGCTTTCAAAGAAATATATCCGGGAAATGCGTGAAGCAGGGATTGAGATTATCCCGTTCGGCCCAGTAAGGCTTCCTTTCCTAAATAGTAAATTTAATTTTCGCAACCACCGAAAAATCATTGTCATCGATGGAAGCATTGGCTTTGTCGGGGGTCTAAACATTGGTGATGAATATTTGGGACGCAATGAGCACTTTGGCCATTGGAGGGACACACATCTATGGTTAAAAGGAGAGGCTGTCCGTACATTGCAGCTGATTTTTCTCCAGGATTGGTATTACATGACAAATCAAGGTTTGCTTACTGCGGAATATCTCTCACCCGTACAAATGGAAAATAGTCGTGAGGGCGTGCAGCTGATTGCTGGAGGGCCTGATAATGAATGGAGTGTGATAAAAAGTATTTTCTTTTCGATGATCACCTCCGCAAAGATGTCGGTTTGGATTGCCTCCCCATACTTCATTCCAGATGAGGATATCTTTAGTGCTTTGAAAATTGCAGCCCTGAGTGGAATTGATGTAAGGCTTCTTGTTCCGAGTAAGCCAGACAAACGGATCGTGTTTCATGCCTCTCGCTCCTATTTTCCTGATCTGCTTGAAGCAGGAGTAAAAATCTATGCCTACAAAAAAGGGTTTATGCATAGTAAAATTATTATTGTCGATGACACCCTAGCGTCGATTGGAACCTCCAATATGGATATGCGTAGCTTCCACTTGAATTTTGAAGTAAATGCGTTTCTCTATAATACGAGGAGCACGGACAAGCTTGTAAGAGAATTCATCCATGACCTAAAAGATTCAGAGGAGCTTCGTCTAGAGGATTTCAAAAAGCGCCATCTTGGATATCGACTCATGGAATCATTATCACGGCTTCTCTCCCCGTTCTTATAGAATCCTGAAGTTTCAGGGACTGGTTATGTTAATGCACAATGTTGATTTTTAGCCTTATACGTGTGCGTGAGCGGGTTTTATTCGGTACGAATAACTTAGCGAACGTACACGTATAAGGCGGTGTGTAAATCAACAACCAGATATAACAGTGACTTATTAGATAAGATTTCATTTTGGGTTTTGACGATGCTTTTCACCTATACTATAATTAGACTGTTATAGGTATCGATTTATTTTTGTACGGAAACCCTGAGATTAAGGGATCAATAACCTGAGGTGAATAATTGTGTTTGATCGATTGCAAGCGGTGGAAGATCGCTATGAAAAATTAAATGAGCTTTTGAGTGATCCAGAAGTAGTCAATGATCCAAAAAAGCTACGTGAATATTCGAAGGAACAATCCGATATACAAGAAACGGTCGATGCGTACCGTCAATATAAAGAAGTTCGCACACAGTACCAGGATGCGAAAGCAATGCTTGAAGAAAAGCTCGATGCTGACATGCGTGAAATGGTGAAAGAAGAAATCGATGAGCTCGAAGAAAAAGTCGAAGAGCTTGAAGCTCGCTTAAAAATTCTTCTTATCCCTAAGGATCCGAACGATGAGAAGAACGTAATCATGGAGATCCGTGGTGCTGCTGGTGGAGATGAGGCTGCTCTATTTGCTGGTGATTTGTACCGGATGTACAGCCGTTTTGCTGAGTCAAAGGGCTGGAAAATTGAGGTCATTGAGTCTAATACGACAGGTGTAGGTGGTTTTAAAGAGATTATATTTATGATCAACGGTACGGGTGCATTCTCAAAACTGAAATTTGAGAGTGGGGCCCATCGTGTTCAACGTGTACCAGAAACAGAATCTGGCGGCCGTATTCATACGTCTACGGCAACGGTTGTCGTTTTACCAGAAGCAGAAGAGGTTGAAGTGGAAATTCATGATAAAGATATTCGTTTTGATACGTATGCTTCTTCTGGTGCAGGTGGGCAAAGTGTTAACACAACGATGTCGGCTGTACGGTTAACCCATATTCCTACAGGCATTGTTGTTACATGTCAGGATGAAAAATCCCAGCACAAAAATAGAGACAAGGCAATGAAGGTATTGCGCGCACGTGTATACGATAAATTCCAACAGGAAGCGCAAGCCGAATATGATCAAAATCGGAAATCAGCGGTTGGAACAGGAGATCGTTCAGAGCGGATCCGCACGTATAACTTCCCGCAAAATCGTGTGACGGATCATCGCATTGGCTTAACGATTCAAAAGCTGGACCAAATCCTTCAAGGGAAATTAGACGAAATAATTGATGCACTAATTTTAGAAGATCAATCTGCCAAGCTGGAAAGTGCTTCAGATGTATAAAAAGGTATATGAGGCCCTGAGATGGGCTTCTTCTTTTTTGAAGGAAAAGGGTCGAGACGAAAATGCGGGCGAAATTTTGTTACGTCATTATTTAAAGATGAGTCGCTCTACTTTATTCGCTAGCTTTCATGACGAAATCCCTAAGGAAGCTTTGAAGCAATTTGAAAGGGCTGTTCATCTGCATGGAGAAGGTGAGCCCATTCAGTATATTATGGGCTATGAGGAGTTTTATGGACGAAGATTTCATGTCAATAGGGAGGTTCTCATTCCAAGGCCAGAAACGGAGGAGCTTATTTTTAATTCGCTGCAGCGAATGGATAAGCGCTTTGGAGGACAAGACCTAAAGCTCGTTGATATCGGTACAGGCAGTGGAGCCATTGCGATTACAATGAAGCTTGAAAGACCTGCCATCCAGGTCACCGCTACCGATATTGCGAAGGAATCCTTACAGGTTGCGGAGAAAAATGCAGAAAATCTTCAGGCTGAACTTCGTTTTGTTGAAGGAGATTTGCTAGAACCCTTCATCGGCCGTGAAAAATTTGATGTTATCCTTTCCAATCCACCTTATATCCCTATTAGTGATAAGGAAAGCATGTCTGTTGTTGTCACCGAACACGAGCCACACCGTGCCCTTTTTGCAGGGGAGGATGGACTTGCAATTTATCGTCGCTTGATGGAACAGCTGCCTCTAGTGGTGAAGGACAAGGCATTGATTGGCTTTGAGATCGGTGCTGGACAGAGCGTGGCAGTGTCCCAGCTTTTGAAAAAAACCTTCCCCGAGGCATATGTCGAGGTCATATATGATATCAATGGTAAGGACCGGATGGTTTTTGCAGAACTTGGTTAGCCTCTTGTGTTTGCGGGAGGCTTTTTTGTTTAAAATGGCCGGTTGGTATGCCTGAACAAGCCTTTGCTCTTGGGTTTTAGAGCAACAGTGAAGAGAAGGTATGCCAACCGCTATTAGAGTACCTGGGCTTTCTATTAAAAAATTTTATTTTAATAGTTTAAGATGTAGCACTCCTGTCCACAATGGGTGGTGAAGGGGTGGTTAGCTTGAATACAAAACTAGCAGCATTTGCTTACATCATTTTATTATCAATTGGAACCTTAGTGGACTTATACATACCAAAAAACGAAGTTGCGGCAAATGATCTTGTCGTGATTCCGAATGAAGCGATTCGACTTCGCATTCTAGCAAACAGTGATCATGAGCAGGACCAAGAGCTAAAGAGAAAAGTACGCGATGCGATCAATGCAGAAATCACGAACTGGGTATCGGACTTAACGACCATTGAGGCCGCTCGAAGCTTAATTCAAAATAGAATACCAGAGATTCAAAAAATAGCTGAACAGGTTTTACTAGAAAATGAGAACGGGCAGTCCGTCAAGGCAGAGTATGGAAAAAAGGTAGATTTCCCGACCAAGCTTTATGGAGAGTTTCTATACCCGGCGGGAGAGTATGAGGCGATCCTTGTCACCTTGGGAGAGGGTAAGGGAGCAAATTGGTGGTGTGTTCTATTCCCGCCGCTATGTTTTCTAGATTTCTCAAATGGTGTTGCCGTCAGTGAGGGCTTTGAGGAAGAGGAGCAGGCAGAAGAAAAAGAAGAAGAGGATTCTAAGGCCCAGGAAGCAGAGAATAAAGAGGAGAAACAAGAAGACGACTCACTTTTTGTAGAAGAAGAGGAAGAGCCAGTTAAGGTAAAATTTTTCCTAGTAGAAATCTTTGAGAAAATCTTTGGATAGTCCTGACGTACAGGGCTATTTTTTTCTAGTAAAATGTTCTAACTTTATCAACTCGTCATATTAATAGAATAGATCATATTAAAATGGGGTGTGGATAATGGGAATGATTGTACGCTGTGCACAGGCTGAAGATACAGGTAAGCTCATGACCTTTTTAAATGAAGCAAAACTAGGAACTGATGGTGTGAAAGAAGCCATTGAATATTTTTTGATTATGGAGGATGAAACTAGTAGAATCCAGGCAACATTAGGAATTGAGCCGATAGGCCGCATTGGATTGCTGAGATCCTTGGCAATGACAACAAATGCTAGAGAGAATGACCTGCTCATCATTTTTGAACAAATGCTGAAGCTAGCACGTAGCAAGGAGTTAGATCATCTTTATCTTGCCACAAATAAAGAATCCTCCTTGCCGTTTTTTACATTGCTAGGATTTGAAAGAGTTGAGCAAAATAGTCTTCCGTCGGAGCTATTCACATCCGTTCATGTCAATCATATTTTAAATGTGGATAACTCAATGTTTTTGATGTTAAAACTATAAAAATGTGGATATATCCACAAAGTTATCCACTTTTCAGTCATTTTTATACACAATTTGTGGATAATACTTGAGATTGCGACCACCTTCTTTTATACTTTCATACGTGATAAAGTAGGAAAAAGCGTTTATTTATAGCATGAAAATGAAGGTGGAGAATCATGAAGACAGAATGGTTATCGGTGGATAAAAATGTGGATGACTTGCACACATATCCACAAATTATACAGGCTGCGAATCTTTTAAAAGCCAATGAGGTAGTCGCTTTTCCAACGGAAACCGTATACGGTCTGGGAGGAAATGCGAAGGAAGATGAGGCAGTGGAGAAGATTTATGCAGCGAAGGGTAGACCGAGTGATAACCCGTTAATTATTCACATAAGCAAGCTCGAACAATTAACAGAGTTTGTGGAAGAAATACCTGAAAAAGCCGCCATATTGATGGAAAGGTTCTGGCCAGGCCCTTTGACCATCATTTTTAAGAAAAAAGAAGGGGTGCTTTCAGACAAAGCAACGGCGGGGTTATCCACAATTGCTGTACGAATGCCGGAGCATCCGATTGCCTTAGCCATTATACAAGCAGCCGGTCTTCCAATAGCTGCTCCGAGTGCCAATCGTTCCGGTCGTCCAAGCCCAACAACCGCTACCCATGTTTGGGAGGATTTAAATGAAAGGATTCCAGCGATTGTGGATGGAGGTCCTACGGGGATTGGTGTGGAGTCAACCGTTCTAGATTGTACCGTGGAGATTCCGCAAATCCTGAGACCAGGTGGAGTCACAATGGAAGAGCTTGTTTCCGTAATTGGAGAAGTCAAGATCGACCCAGCCTTATCTAATGAAGAGATGGCGCCCAAATCCCCGGGAATGAAATACACTCATTATGCGCCAAACGCCCCTCTCTATTTAGTAGAAGGTTCAAGAGAGAGGATTCAGGGTCTTATAGATGAGAAAAGGCAGGAAGGATTCCGTGTGGGCGTCCTGACTACGGAGGAGAATCGTTCCTTTTATGATGGCGATGTCGTCAAGGTATGTGGACAAAGAGCTCATCTTGAATCAATAGCTAGCTCCCTCTATGATACTTTGAGAAGTTTTAATCAAGCACAAGTGGACATCATATTTAGTGAGATGTTTCCAAATGAGGGTGTTGGACAAGCAATCATGAACCGTCTTCTGAAGGCGGCGGGCCATAAAGTTATTTAGAAAAACAGGAGTTTATTTAAATTTTTACAAATCTAGTTCTTTATCCCTCAGGTCCAAGCATATGCTGAATTAGCAAGTCCAAAGGGGGAGCAGCATGAATGTCTGAATTTATCGGAGAACTAATCACACTAATCATAATGGGATTTGCTCTCAGCATGGATGCATTTTCCGTAGGGTTAGGCATGGGCATGTATCAAATCAGATTAAGACAAATATTCAAAATTGGGATAACGATTGGTTTGTTCCACGTTATTATGCCACTTTTAGGGATGGTCACCGGCCATTTTCTCTCTGAACGCTTCGGCGATATCGCTGCCATTTTGGGGGGAGTCCTGCTTTTGATACTAGGTGTGCAGATGATTTGGTCGGGATTTCAGGAAAAAGAGAATTCAGTTTTTACCCCGGCCGGTGTAGGGTTGCTCCTTTTTTCTATAAGTGTCAGCATTGATAGTTTTTCGGTAGGCCTCACATTAGGGATTTATGGAGCGAAAATCGTGATGGTCATTTTGAGCTTCGGAATTGGAGCTTGCATTCTATCCTGGCTTGGCCTCCTCCTTGGACGAAAGGTGCAAGGCTGGTTAGGCACCTATAGCGAAGCGCTCGGCGGAAGCATATTGATGATTTTTGGGATAAAACTATTGCTGCTCTAATAGGAGCTTTTTTACTGTGCGAATGATTGATGGTCGGTGGTTTGCCTGAACGAGTCTTTGCTCGAGATTCTCGAGCAATAACGAAGAGAAGGTAGGCTACCGACTATTTTCGTTGGAGTTGGGAGAAGGCGCTCATGATTGTTTTGTGTAGTAAGAGCTTTTGACAAAAATAATTCTTCTTTATTCTTTCTAGGTCTATTGAATCTAGTGTAAATGTCATATAATGTAGAAAGAAGGAGGTACCAACGTGATCCGCATATTATTTGTTTGTACGGGGAATACATGCCGAAGCCCGATGGCAGAAGCAATTTTAAAAAATAAAGCGATTTCTGGAATAGATGCAAAATCTGCTGGAGTGTATGCCATTAGTGGTATGCCAGCTTCAGAGCAAGCACAAAAGGTTTTGGAGGAGCAACATATCAGTCATGCTCACCAGTCCTCAAGTCTATCGAATGAGCTAGTGGATTGGGCGACCCATATTCTTACCATGACGGAGGGTCATAAAGAGGCTGTGATTAACATGTTTCCTAAAGTGAAAGAGAAAACGTATACTCTGAAGGAATTTGCTGGCCATACAGCAGATGTAGAAATTATGGATCCGTTCGGTGGTTCTTTAGAAATTTATCGACAAACATATCACGAAATCCAAGAAAACATTGAGGAAATTCTGAAAAGACTAGGAAATGAATGATTTTCTCAGGGAGGAAGAAAATGGAGGAGAAAAAAAGCTATAAGTTTGGTTTAAGAAAGAAACTGGTTCTATTTGTCACAACCCTTGCTATTATAACTTATTCAACTAGTGGAGTTTTCATTTATATTCTCTACCCGATGTTCAAGGATAGTATCCCGTTAGGAGAGGTTTCCTTTACACTTATTACGCTACTCCTTGGGATTACTTGGACGGGAATTTTAGCCTTTTTTGCGGCGTTTTATATTATAAAACCTCTCCAAAGGCTTGAAAAAGTGGCATTAAAGGCCGCTCATGGGGACATCAGTGTGGAGGTTGACCTTCCAAAGTCAGATGATGAGATTCGGTCATTAGGGATTGCTTTTAATCATATGCTTCTTAACTTGAAGGAAATGGTTCAAAAAATTGAAGAGAACTTTCTTGAGACGAACGAAAAGGTTATCGCAATTTCTAAGGAGTCCTCTTTGGCAGCGGAACAAGCAGAAGCAATCGCTAGAACGATAGGAGAAATCTCCTTAGGGGCAGACAACTCTGCTGTTTCCATTCAAGAGACTGCAGAATCGGTGGAAGATGTCATTCGAATTGCTGAAGAGGTGCAGAATACGGCAAATACGTCTGGAATGGTGTCAAAGGAAATGGTGAAGGACTTGCAGGAATCTAAAGAGGTTATTCATTCACTCGTGTCTGGTATTCAACGGCTAGCAAAAGAGAATGAAGGCTCACTGCAAACGGTTAGACGATTAGAGGATAATGCGGCGAAGGTTGAACAAATTATTCAGCTGGTTGGCGATATTGCTGCTCAAACCAATCTCTTAGCTCTGAACGCTTCCATTGAAGCAGCTCGAGCGGGAGAGCATGGCAAAGGATTTGCCGTTGTAGCGGAAGAGGTTCGCATGCTTGCTGATGAAAGTGCTAAGGCTGTTCAGGGGATTTCAGAGCTGATCCGAAACATTCAGGAAGAGGTTCGCAACGTGGTGAAGCAAATCACCGATCAGGTCGAAGTGGCAAACACCGAAGCGAAAAAAGGCACAAGGACAAATGAAGTGATTGAAGAAATGACGAAGACTGTGAATGAGATGGCGACATCTGTTGCACAGATTACCGATTTAGTAGATCGACAAATGGAAAGCATCCAGCATACTTCTCATCAATCACAAGAGGTAGCCGCAATTGCGGAGGAAACCTCTGCAGGTGCTCAGGAAGTCACATCGGCGACGCAACAGCAGACAGCGGTTATTGAAAACGTAGAAAAGCTTGCCTTTGAACTAAAAAGTCAAGCAGAGGCATTGAAGAATACGATCACTAGATTTAAATTATAGGCTCTCCGATGGGGGGCCTTTTTTTATGTGACTAATCAAGAACCTTTATATTTAGTTAGGAATGTGTCAAAATAAACATGCATGAATCGTATATACATAGGAGGAAATATACATGAAAATTGCGATAGCGTCTGATCATGGTGGCATCCATCTTCGCGAGGAAATAAAGAGTTTAATGGATGAACTGGGCATCCAATATGAGGATTTTGGCTGTCAGTGCAGCACCTCCGTTGACTACCCAGACTATGCCTTGCCAGTAGCAGGTAAGGTTGCCTCTGGTGAATTTGATCGAGGAATCCTCATCTGTGGAACCGGAATTGGGATGAGCATAGCCGCAAACAAGGTAAAGGGAGTTCGTTGTGCCCTTGTTCATGATGTTTTCAGTGCAAAGGCAACTCGTGAGCACAATGATAGCAATATTTTAGCCATGGGGGAACGGGTGATTGGGCCTGGCCTTGCTCGCGAAATTGCACGAGTTTGGCTGACAACCGAATTTGAGGGCGGACGTCATCAAAATCGAGTAGGGAAAATTACGGCTTACGAGGAGAAGAATTAATCCTTCTTGAAGGGGGGCTTTTCATTGTCTGTTAATCTAAAGCAATGGGAGCAGCAGCTCCAGACGATACTAGAAGAATTCAAGGTTCATTTAAAATCGGGGCAGGTCTTTGTTATTGGCTGCAGTACAAGTGAGGTCATCGGGCAAAAAATTGGAACAGCAGGAACGATTGAAGTTGCAGAAATGATTTTTCGAAAGCTTCAAGGGCTGAAGGATGCAATTGGAATCGAACTTGCCTTTCAATGCTGTGAACATTTGAACAGGGCGGTCGTTCTTGAAAGAGCTGTGGCGGAGCGACGTGGGCTTGAAGAGGTTACAGTGATTCCTGTTCGCCATGCAGGCGGTGCTATGGCGACCTATGCATTCGAGCACTTTGAGGACCCGGTTGTGGTTG
The DNA here is from genome assembly GCA_002480735.1 of Bacillaceae bacterium UBA7792. Taxonomy (GTDB): domain Bacteria; phylum Bacillota; class Bacilli; order Bacillales; family Cytobacillaceae; genus Robertmurraya; species Robertmurraya andreesenii. The sequence goes on from DLCS01000268.1 coordinate 80,857, forward strand.
AGCATATTCAGGCAGAGGCTGGTATCGACATTGGTGATACACTAATTGGCATGCATTTAAAGCATGTGGCCGTTCCAGTTCGGGTGTCGGAAAAACAGGTTGGAAACGCTCATATTACCTTGGCAACGACTCGACCAAAGCTGATTGGCGGCTCAAGAGCAGTGTATGAAAGAAATAAGGAAAATGAATCCTGCCGGTAATTGATTCAAGCTTCTGTGTCGTTCAGAAGCTTTTTTCATAGGGATTACCGAACAATTATAGCAAGATTTTTTATAGTATTCGGATTTTACTGATTATGAGTCTTGAATATTTTCCAACCAACGCTTAAAATGGAAAGCATGTAAGTGGAAGAAGTTCGTACATATTTTTACATTAGAGGGGGATTATCATGAGGCATTTAGCGCAGCAGGATGAACAGGTACTTCAAGCGATTCAAAAGGAATTAGGACGCCAACGTTCCAAAATTGAGTTAATTGCGTCGGAGAACTTTGTTAGTGAAGCGGTGATGGAAGCTCAAGGGTCCGTATTAACAAACAAGTATGCGGAGGGATACCCTGGAAGACGCTATTATGGCGGCTGTGAGTACGTTGATATTGTTGAGGATCTTGCACGTGATCGAGCCAAGCAGATTTTTGGAGCGGAGCATGTGAATGTCCAGCCCCATTCAGGTGCTCAAGCTAACATGGCTGTATATTTCACAATCCTTGAGCACGGCGATACTGTTCTTGGAATGAACCTTTCTCACGGTGGGCATTTGACACACGGAAGCCCTGTTAACTTCAGTGGTGTTCAATATAATTTCGTTGAGTATGGGGTGGATGAGGTCACCCATACGATTAACTACGACGATGTATTGGAGAAGGCCCGTACCCATAAGCCAAAGCTGATCGTTGCTGGTGCAAGTGCCTATCCACGCCTGATTGATTTTAAGAAGTTCAGAGAAATTGCCGATGAGGTTGGAGCGTATTTGATGGTCGATATGGCCCATATTGCTGGTCTTGTAGCCGCTGGACTTCATCCAAACCCAGTTCCATATGCTGATTTTGTCACTACGACCACACACAAAACACTTCGTGGCCCACGTGGCGGCATGATTCTCTGTAAGGAAGAATTCGCAAAGAAAATTGATAAATCGATCTTCCCAGGAATTCAGGGCGGTCCATTAATGCATGTCATTGCAGCTAAAGCGGTTTCCTTTGGGGAAGCTTTACAAGAAAGCTTTAAGGAATACGCAGCTAATATTATTTCTAACGCCAAGCATTTGGCGGAAAAGCTTCAGGAAGAAGGACTCAACCTTGTTTCAGGCGGAACTGATAACCATCTATTATTAGTCGATGTTCGTTCTTTAGGCATCACCGGAAAAATAGCTGAAAAGGTTCTCGATGAAGTGGGCATTACCGTGAACAAAAATACGATCCCGTTTGATCCAGAAAGTCCATTTGTCACTAGTGGTGTTCGAATTGGTACAGCAGCTGTTACATCACGTGGCTTCGGGAAAGCAGAAATGGAAGAAATCGCATCCATCATCGGTTTCACTTTGAAAAACCATGAGGACGAAGCAAAGCTGGAAGAAGCAAAACAACGTGTAGAAGCTCTAACAAGCCGATTCCCGCTCTACGAAGATAGATAATTATTTAGCAGGTGAAACCCTACCAAACGAAGGGTTTCACCTTTTTGTCGACAAAAGTGTCCACTGGAGGCGTACATTTTCGGTAAAAAGTCCACGGGCGGTACCAGGTACCGAATTTTCTCTGACATTTTTCTGTATGAGTTGCTCTTAAAAAGCTTTTTCTGTAAAATTAGACGAAGTGTGTTTTGTTCATAATAGGTTTACTTGAGACCAAATGAATTAAAAAGGAGAGAGCTCCATGGCAAAAGTATATGTTTTTGATCATCCGTTAATTCAGCATAAGCTTACATACATCCGTGAAAAAGATACGGGTACGAAGGATTTCCGTGAGCTTGTGGATGAGGTTGCAACCTTAATGGCCTTTGAAATCACTCGTGATATGCCTCTTGAAGAAATTGAAATTGAAACACCCGTAAGCAAGACGAAGTCCAAAGTTATTTCTGGTAAGAAGATTGGGGTTATTCCGATTCTTCGTGCAGGCATCGGAATGGTAGACGGGATTTTGAAGCTGATCCCTGCGGCAAAGGTAGGACATATCGGTCTTTATCGTGATCCAGAAACATTGATGCCGGTTGAGTATTATGTGAAACTACCTAGTGATGTAGAGGAGAGAGATTTCATCGTAGTGGACCCGATGCTTGCAACAGGTGGGTCAGCAGTGGAAGCCATTAACTCTCTCAAAAAGCGCGGTGCCAAAAATATTAAATTCATGTGCTTGATTGCCGCTCCTGAAGGCGTGGAAGCGGTGAAGAATGCCCATCCAGACGTGGATATTTACATCGCTGCTCTAGATGAAAGGCTTAATGAAAAAGGCTACATCATCCCTGGACTAGGAGATGCAGGAGATCGTTTATTCGGGACTAAATAATGTTTTTACCAAAAACCAGAGTCAAGTGCTGAAATGAGCCTTATGGGTATGGGGTGAACGTGTTTTGCTCGGTACGAGCAACGAAGTGAACCCATGCGCATAAGGCGGTAAACAAAGCCTAATCTAAAGGAGGGTTGATGCATTCCATGAAAAAGCGTGAAGTTCAAGCTTCTGTTAAGGATGAACGCCTTGTCGTCAAAAGGCGCAATCAAATGATAAAAGGGGCAGTCACACTTTTTAAGGAAAAGGGATTCCACCGGACAACAACAAGAGAAATTGCCAAAGCAGCCGGTTTCAGCATCGGCACGCTATATGAATACATTCGAACAAAGGAAGATGTCCTTTATCTCGTTTGCGACAGCATCTATGACGAGGTGCATATGCGGCTCCAACAGGATATTGACACGAAACGGGGAACATTGGAAAGCTTGAAGCTTGGGATCGGGAATTATTTCCGCGTCATTGACGACCTGCAGGATGAGGTTCTCGTTATGTATCAGGAGGCCAAGTCGCTTTCGAAGGATGCGCTGCCATATGTGCTACAAAAGGAAATCGATATGGCCCTACTCATTGCCGATATTATTAATCGATGCGTGGAAAATGGGGAACTCTCTCTCTCCCCTAATGAGGTCAAGCTGCTTTCCCATAACATTGTCGTACTTGGTCAGATGTGGGCTTTTAGACGCTGGACGATTCAAAAAATATACACGCTTGAGGAGTATATCGATATTCAGGTCAATCTAATTTGCGAAGGATTAAGGCAAGGGAATCAAGTCTCACAGGCAACAAACATCACCTAATAAAGGGGGAGGAGAAGAATGAGTACACAAATGGTCTATAAGCCAAAAAATCATATTCGTTTCGTCACAGCTTCAAGTTTGTTTGACGGTCATGATGCATCGATTAATATTATGCGCCGCATTCTTCAATCAAGCGGGGCAGAGGTCATCCATCTTGGCCATAACCGTTCTGTAGAGGAAGTCGTCAATGCGGCCATCCAAGAGGATGTGCAGGGGATTGCGATTTCCTCCTATCAAGGCGGACATTTAGAATACTTCAAATATATGTATGATTTGTTAAAGGAAAAGGGAGCTTCCCATATCCGAATCTATGGTGGCGGTGGCGGCGTCATCATTCCTCGTGAAATCAAGGAGCTCCACGAATATGGAATTGCCCGTATTTTTTCCCCTGAGGATGGTCGGGTAAATGGTTTACAAGGCATGATCAATATTATGTTAGAGGAATGTGACTATCCTACCGTAACGACGGATTCAGCTGAATATATGGAGAAATTGCAGAGCGGGGATACGATTGCAACAGCTAAGCTAATCACGCTTGCAGAATATCAAACAGCAGAAATGGCGGCAGCGGTTGAGACGGTTATGAACCAAGTGAAATCCATCGAGAAGCAAGCGCCCGTCTTGGGGATCACAGGTACAGGAGGAGCAGGAAAAAGCTCTCTTACTGACGAGTTAATCCGCCGTTTTCTTAACGAAATTCCCGAAAAGAAGGTGGCCATCCTATCTGTCGACCCGACGAAACAAAAAACAGGTGGTGCCTTACTTGGTGACCGCATCCGCATGAATGCCATCTTCTCCCCACGTGTCTATATGCGTAGCTTGGCGACTCGAAGTTCTAAATCCGAGCTGTCGTCAGCGATAAGAGAAGCGATTTCAGTCGTGAAAGCAGCAGGCTATGATTTAATTGTTGTGGAAACAAGCGGTATCGGACAGGGGGATGCAGGGATCACAGAAATTTGTGATGTATCTATGTATGTCATGACGAGTGAGTTCGGGGCTCCGACACAGCTTGAAAAGATCGATATGATTGATTATGCAGACCTCATCGTCATCAATAAATTTGAGCGAAAGGGTTCGGAGGATGCGTTGCGCCAAGTTCAGAAGCAATACCAGAGAAGCCATATGCTTTTTGACAAAGAATTAGATGACATGCCGGTGTACGGAACGATTGCCAGCCAATTTCATGATCCAGGGACGAATGCTTTGTTTGCGGCACTTCTTGAAGTGATTAACGAAAAAACGGGCACCGATTGGTCCTCTAGATATTCAAAAAATGAAGTGGTCATTAAACAAAATGTCATCATTCCGAATGATCGTCGCTACTATCTTCGTGAAATCTCAGAAACCGTGCGAAAGTATCATCAAAGGGCGAAGGAGCAGGTGGAGCTCGCCCGCAAGCTTTTTCAAATTGAAGGAACAATCGCCGCACTTCAAAATCGTGAAGTGAATAAGGAAGTATTGGATTCTTTGAAAGCGCTTCAAAAGGAAGTGGAAGATCAGCTTACCCCAGAGTCGAAAAATATTTTGGCTGGCTGGGAGGCAACGAAGGAAAAATATGCAGGCAATCAATTTGTTACAAAAATTCGTGATAAGGAAATTGTGACGATTTTAAAAACAAAGAGTCTATCTGGACTGGAGATTCCTAAGGTGGCCTTGCCGAAATATAAGGATTACGGCGAGATTCTTAACTGGGTGTACAAAGAAAATGTTCCAGGCGCTTTCCCTTATACGGCAGGAGTCTTCCCGTTTAAGCGGGAAGGAGAGGATCCGAAGCGTCAATTCGCAGGAGAGGGAACGCCGGAAAGAACTAATCGCCGCTTTCATTATCTTTCAAAGGACGATGCTGCAAAGCGTTTAAGCACCGCCTTTGATTCTGTTACGCTCTATGGCGAGGACCCGGACCATCGCCCAGACATTTATGGGAAGGTTGGGGAGAGCGGCGTCAATGTCTGTACACTGGATGACATGAAGAAGCTCTACCAAGGCTTTGACTTATGCCATCCTTCAACGTCCGTTTCTATGACGATTAATGGTCCAGCCCCGATTATCCTAGCGATGTTCATGAATACGGCAATTGAACAGCAGCTAGAAAAAAGGAAAACCGAGCTTGGCAGGGAACTTACAGCAGATGAATATGAAGAGGTAAGGGCAAGAACCTTACAAACCGTCAGAGGTACGGTTCAAGCTGATATTTTAAAAGAAGATCAAGGTCAGAACACATGTATTTTTTCAACGGAATTCGCCTTACGTATGATGGGAGATATTCAGCAATATTTTATTGATCATAAGGTCCGCAATTATTATTCCGTCTCCATTTCTGGCTATCATATAGCGGAAGCGGGAGCAAATCCGATTTCTCAGCTTGCTTTCACGTTGGCCAATGGCTTAACCTATGTGGAGTACTATTTGAGCCGGGGGATGCATATAGATGATTTTGCACCGAATTTGTCCTTCTTCTTCTCAAATGGATTAGATCCTGAGTATACCGTCATCGGCAGGGTAGCAAGGCGCATTTGGGCTACGGTGATGAGGGATAAGTATGGTGCGAACGAGCGCAGTCAAAAGCTTAAGTATCATGTTCAAACATCCGGTCGTTCTTTACATGCACAGGAAATTGATTTCAATGATATTCGCACCACGCTGCAAGCATTGATGGCCCTGCATGATAATTGTAATTCCCTCCATACGAATGCCTATGATGAGGCGATTACAACACCAACGGAGGAATCGGTTCGACGTGCCATGGCGATTCAGATGATTATTACGAAGGAGCATGGCTTAACGAAGAATGAAAATCCATTACAGGGCTCTTTTATCATTGAGGAACTCACGGATCTAGTGGAGGAGGCCGTTCTCCAGGAGTTTGACCGTATAAATGACCGCGGCGGCGTTCTCGGTGCAATGGAGACACAATACCAACGCGGAAAAATCCAAGAGGAATCTATGTATTATGAAATGAAAAAGCATACTGGGGAGCTGCCGATCATCGGCGTGAACACCTATTTGAACCCAAATCCTCCTTCAGAGGAAGAGGTAAATAATATGGAGTTGGCAAGAGCCTCTAAAGAGGAGAAAGAGCTGCAAATTCATAACCTACGAGAGTTCCAAAGTCGAAATCAAGCACAAGCAGAGGCGGCCCTAAATCGGTTAAAGGAAACCGCTGTAAATGGCGGCAATGTTTTTGCGGAGCTTATGGAAACAGTAAAGGTAGCAAGCCTTGGGCAAATTACCCGTGCGCTCTATGAGGTTGGCGGCCAATATCGCAGGAATATGTAAATAGGCTGAATTAATAATGTCGGTTGGTATCCCTAAACGAGCTTTTCTTCCGGCTTCTGAAATAAAAGTGAAAAGAGGGTATGCCAACCGATGATTCTTCTTCTGTGTCGGTTAACAACAGTAAAAAAAGGTAATCGGATTTAGTCAAAAGGATTTTTAAATTGGTCAATATTCCATATAATAGAAGAGAGCCTTAAGGACGACGGATTTCGGGATGTGAGACGTTGAAAAGACGTGTACTAACACTGGTTACCATTGTGCTGTTAGCTGCAGGCATGTATTACCTTTATCAAAAGCAGCTTGGTGCCATTTCCTTTTTTCTACTTTCTATCTTCTTTTTCTCCATAGCATATAATCAACTTTCCAGTTCCTCTATGAAAAAGCTAAAAAAACGGCAAAACTATTTTGTTAGAAAAAAGTAGGAGAATCACAAGGTTGAACTAGCATAAAGGCTTTAATTTTGTTTATAATGAAGAATATGCGAAAAGAGAGCAGCATAAGTCTGGCTTGTTTAAATAGAAGCTTTAGTCGTTACTCTATGTTTCCGCCTTATACGTGTACGTTCACTAAGTTATTCGTACCGAATAAAACCCGTTCACGTACACATATAAGGCTAAGAATCAACACTATACTAACTTAGGCTCCTTTTTTCTCTATCTAATCTTTAATCACTAAATGAGGTTTCTTTTTTAAGCTGTGGCGCCCTTCTACAAATCGAACCGTTCCCGATTTCGCTCGCATAACTAAGGAATGGGTGGATCCGTATGAGCCCTTAAATTGGACTCCTCTTAATAATTCGCCGTCTGTCACACCCGTTGCCGCAAAAATAGCGTCGTCCCCTTTAACCAAGTCCTCCATGAGCAGCACTTTGTTCACATCAAGGCCCATTTTTATGCAGCGTTCGATTTCCTCATCATTTTGAGGAAGAAGCTTCCCTTGAATTTCCCCGCCAAGACATTTTAATGCGACAGCAGATAGAACTCCTTCTGGAGCCCCGCCCGAGCCAAATAAAATATCCACTCCGGTGTGATCAAAGGCCGTGTTAATGGCACCTGCTACATCACCATCATTGATAAGCTTGATGCGAGCGCCTGCTTCACGAAGCTCAGCGATAATCTCCTCATGCCGTGGTCGGTTTAAAACAGTCGCTACCACATCTTCAATGTCCTTATTCTTCGCTTTGGCCACTGCTTTTAAATTGTCTGTTACCGATGCATTAATATCAATTTGCCCTACCGCTTCTGGACCTACGGCAATTTTGTACATATACATATCCGGGGCATGAAGAAGATTCCCATGATCCGCTACCGCAATAACCGCAAGCGCATTCCAGCCACCTGAAGCAACAATATTGGTTCCTTCTAGCGGATCAACGGCCACATCCACCCTTGGTCCATAGCCTGTACCAAGCTTCTCCCCAATATAAAGCATCGGAGCCTCGTCCATTTCTCCTTCCCCGATGACAACCGTTCCTTTCATTGGAACAGTGTCAAATACATTCCTCATTGCTGATGTAGCAGCATCATCTGCTTCATCCTTTTTTCCTCTCCCCATCCATCGTGCGGAAGCTAATGCGGCCCCTTCGGTTACGCGAACTAGCTCCATCGTTAAACTTCTTTCCATCGGTGTTCCTCCCCAAAAACTATGTTAGGCTTGTTTCAACTGCTCCATCTCTTCTTGTGTGAGAGCCTCTCTCCAAATGGTAGCGCCCAGTCCCTCTAATTTCTCCACTAGGTGACTATAGCCTCTATCAATATGCTCAACACCGGTTACTTCTGTTATGCCCTCTGCCATTAATCCTGCAATGACTAATGCCGCTCCTGCGCGTAAATCACTTGCCTTCACTTTGGCTCCTTGAAGCTGAACAGGCCCGCTAATAATCGCGGAGCGCCCTTCTACCTTAATATTGGCGTTCATTCTTCGTAATTCATCAATATGCTTGAAGCGAGCACTGTAGATCGTATCCGTCACAACACTTGTCCCATCTGACTTCGTTAGAAGGGATGTAAAAGGCTGTTGCAAATCGGTTGGAAATCCAGGATAAACGAGGGTCTTAATATCTACTGCTTTAAGGGCAGCCGACTTCCCAACAAAAATTTGATCATCCTGCGCTTCAATCGGAACTCCCATTTCTCGAAGCTTGGCTATTAGCGATTCCATATGCTGAGGAATCACGTTATCTATAAGAATGCCTTCTCCAATAGCAGCACCTAGGATTAGGAATGTCCCAGCTTCAATCCGGTCCGGTATGATCGTATGTTTGCATCCATGAAGTTCGTCCACACCTTCTATCCGGATCACATCGGTTCCGGCCCCTTTTATTTTAGCACCCATATTCGTTAAAAGGGTAGCTACATCAATAATTTCCGGCTCTTTTGCGGCATTTTCAATAATCGTTTTCCCTTTTGCACGAACAGCTGCTAGCATAATATTAATCGTTGCGCCAACACTAACAACATCGAGATAAATTCTTGCACCGACAAGCTCGTCCGCTCTTAAATAAATTGCGCCCTGCTCATTTGTCACCTTTGCCCCAAGCGCCTCAAAACCCTTAATATGTTGATCAATCGGTCTTGGGCCTAAGTGGCAGCCGCCTGGCAGCCCAATTACTGCCTTCTTAAATCTACCAAGCATAGCCCCCATTAAATAATAGGAGGCACGCAGCTTTTTGACCTTTCCGTTCGGCAATGGCATGGATATCATTGAGGAGGGATCAACAGTCATTTCACCATTTGAAAATTGGACTGCCCCTCCAAGTTCCTCAAGCAACCCTTTTAATAACTCAACATCAGAAATTTCTGGCAAACCTTCAATCGTGACGGGTGAGTCAGCCAAAATAGTTGCTGGAATCAGTGCGACTGCACTATTTTTGGCCCCACTTATCCGCACAGTTCCCTTTAAAGGGTAGCCGCCTGCGATTTTAAGCTTTTCCATCTCTGACTCCCTTCTTAACCTTGATGTCCAGTGAAAAATTATATTCCCAATAGAATTTATCCCATTCATAATAGAATTACGGCATAATATCCCTATTTATATAGTTTACACGAAAAACTATAATCCATGTATCATTATTAGGAAAAGTTCAAAATCAGCCTAAATACCTATATTTCCCTACCCGCGATTATTCCAATCTGCCAAGAATGCCTCAATTCCCTTGTCTGTTAATGGGTGATTAAATAACTGCATAAGCACCTTATATGGAATCGTAGCAATATGAGCACCTCTTAAAGCTGCTTCGGTCACATGCTGGGGATGTCTAATGGATGCTGCAATAATTTCTGTTTCAATACTGTGGATAGTGAAGATATCTGAGATTTTGGAGATTAATTCTAGGCCATCATGTCCGATATCGTCTAATCTACCTAGAAATGGTGAGACATAGGAGGCTCCTGCTCTTGCAGCAAGCAAAGCTTGGTTCGCATTAAAAATTAGGGTTACATTGGTTTTGATCCCTTCCTTGGAAAAAACAGAAACTGCCTTCAGACCCTCTGGAGTCATCGGTACCTTGATCGTAATATTTGGAGCAATTTTGGCTAGTTCTCTTCCTTCACGCAGCATTCCCTCTGCATCAAGCGCAATGACCTCGGCGCTGACAGAACCCGGGACAAGTGCCGTAATTTCGCGTAAACGGTCTTCAAAAGTGACATTCTTCTCCTTCGCCACTAATGATGGATTGGTCGTAACCCCCGCAACCACTCCTAAAGCATAAGCCTCTTTGATTTCGTCCATATTGGCTGTATCAATAAAAAATTTCATTTCCCTTCATCCTCCTAAATTTTTTGTTCACAAGCAACTATGTTTGAGAGAAAAGCCAAATTCATAAATGCACTGAAACCGCCTCTAATGGAAAGGCGGTTTCGGTTTTAATGTATCGAGTCATTTGGGTTCAGAACCTCTTCTTACTTATTATTAAGCTTTTCCAGAGGATCCGAATTCACGCATTTTGCCAATGACGGTTTCTTTAATGGCTTCACGAGCAGGACCTAAGTATTTTCGTGGATCATACATGTTCGAGTCTGCAGCCAATACTTCACGAACCTTTTTCGCAGAAGCAATTTGGTTTTCTGTATTAACATTGATTTTCGCCGTACCTAATGAAACGGCTTTTTGAATATCCTTTGTTGGAATACCTGTTCCACCATGAAGAACTAAAGGTAACCCAGTTATTTGGCCAATCTCTTCCATTTCCTTGAAGCCAAGCTTTGGCTCGCCCTTATATGGACCATGAACAGAGCCAAGTGCTGGTGCAAGGCAATCAATGCCAGTGCGCTTAACAAGCTCTTCACATTCCTTTGGATCGGCATAGATCACGCCATCAGCTACAACGTCATCCTCTTGTCCACCTACTGTGCCTAATTCAGCCTCTACTGAAACTCCTTTTGCATGAGCATACTCCACTACTTTTGATGTAGTCTCCACATTTTTCTCAAAAGGATCATGGGAAGCATCAATCATTACTGAAGTGAAGCCAGCATCAATTGCCTCTTTACATTTTTCAAAGCTTGAACCATGGTCTAAATGAATAGCCACAGGAACCGTAATTTTATAATCTTCTAATAGTCCTTCGACCATTTTGACAACCGTTTTGAAGCCACCCATATAACGTCCAGCACCCTCGGAAACACCAAGGATAACAGGTGATTTCTCTTCCTCAGCAGCCTGCAGAATGGCTTGCGTAAACTCTAGGTTATTTATATTAAATTGACCTACCGCATAGCCACCTTCTTTTGCCTGAATAAGCATTTCTTTCATTGATACTAAAGGCATTCTATTTCCTCCTTCTTCATGGTCTATTCTTCTTAAGCATGGCAAAGATTCCTTAAAAGTGTTCCCAGAACAAAAATGAATATGTAAGAAAAATCCACAGCTTTAAGAGAATGATCCCAAACATAATTTTAACAAATTGAAAAAAGAAATGCTAATTAGGTATATCAATTTCACCAATTCTTAAAAAATCTCTATTTTATGAATTGCGTCCACTTGAATTAGCTTATCCTCTCAGCAATATATTTTTTGACAGCATCCCTTATATCATCAATATCAAAAGGCTTAGCAAAATGCGCCAAGGCACCTAAGTTCTTAGCTTCCTGGATCATATCCAACTCACCGTAAGCAGTCATAATAATAACCCGTATATCCTGATTGATAAGCTTCATTCTTTTTAAAATCTCAATTCCGTCCATTCCAGGAATTTTCATATCAAGCAATACTAAATCAGGGCAATTCTTTGTGACAATATCCAACGCCTGAATGCCATTTGCAGCTTGATATGTATCATACCCTTCTTTTTGTAAAACTTCATTCAGCAAAATCCGAATGCCAAACTGGTCATCAACGATCAATACTTTCCCCTTCATTTGAAACCACCTCTTCCTTAACATCGAATGAACTTTGGTGCTATGATTTTTTAGAAGGCTCTATATGTATATGTATCATTTCCCGTAACTTCCCAATCACTAATTCGCTTTGCCTTCTCAATAATCCTTCATTTTAAAAGTTATTTTTTTACTTCTGCTAATTTTACCTTTTTATTAGGCTTCCCTTATAATGAGGGGGCAAAGATAGGAAGGAGCTATACCATGTTAAAAATGTTTTCTACTCAATTATCCGGCTTGTTTAAAAAAATTCAGGAACAGGAGGAATTCTCCTTTGAAGATGGGGCAAGACTCATTGCTCAAGCTGCTGTTGGGGATGGAAGTGTTTATTTATTTGGCGAAGATGAAATGGGGGCTGTCATCAGTGAAGCTTTATATAGTGCAGAGCCTTTTGAAAAGGTAAAGCGATGGGATGGACAGGATGAAAGTCTCACCTCAGCGGACCGAGTGATTATTTTTTCACGTTACTCCCATGATGATGCGGCAGTTTCGGCAGGAAAATGGCTGATAGAGCGAGAAATTCCCTTTGTGTCCGTCTCCACGCACATCACAACGGAGAAAGATAATCTAGTCCATCTCGCAGATGTCCATATTGACCTTCATCTAAAGAGGGCTCTTCTTCCAGATGATGAAGGAAATCGATTTGGCTACCCTGCTTCCATGGCGGCGCTCTTTGTCTATTATGGCCTAAAGTTTACGCTCGAGGAAATTATGGAGGACTATTAAAGAATGCCTGATTATGATACCGCCTTCTGTGTATGTGTTCGCTACGTTATTCTTACCGAATAAAACCCGCTCACAGCATACACAGAAGGCTATATCAATCTTCGACAATATAGACAAAAAATAAGGACTGTCTCATCATCTCGAGACAGTCCTTTTAATATTATTATTTCTTAGCCTTTAATGATGCTTCGACAAAGTCTCTAAATAATGGCTGTGGTCTTGTTGGTCTAGATGTGAATTCTGGATGGAATTGGGACGCAACAAACCATGGATGATCAACCAATTCAATAATTTCGACTAAGCGTCCATCAGGGCTTGTACCAGAGAAAACAAATCCTGCCTTTTCCATCTCCTGACGATAGTGATTATTAAACTCGTAACGATGACGATGGCGCTCGTAGATCACTTCATCCTCATATGCCGCATAGGCCTTGGATCCTTCCACTAATTTACAAGGGTATAAGCCAAGTCGAAGTGTTCCACCTAAATCTTCTACATCCTTCTGCTCAGGAAGTAGGTCAATGATCGGATGAGTGGTTTTCGGATCAATTTCGGCTGAATGGGCATCCTTATAACCCAAGACATTGCGTGCATATTCAATCGATGCTAATTGCATTCCTAGACAAATTCCAAGGAAAGGCACTTTGTTTTCCCGAGCATATTGGGTCGCAAGAATCTTCCCTTCGATTCCACGATCGCCAAATCCCCCTGGGACAAGGATGCCATCTGCATCACCAAGAAGCTCCTTCACGTTGCCTTCATTGACCTCTTCGGAATTGATCCATTTAATATCGATATCCGAATCAAATTGATAGCCTGCATGCTTCAAGGCTTCAACAACAGAAATATATGCATCCTGAAGCTCGACATACTTTCCAACGAGGGCAATTCTAGTCGTTTTCGATAAGCTCTGAACCTTGTTAACTAACGCTGTCCATTCCGTCATATCCGCTTCAGGAGCTTGGATTTTTAGATGGTCCAAAACAATTTGATCCATATGCTGTTCCTGTAAAGTAAGTGGAATGGAATATAAAGTGTCTGCATCGGGACATTCAATAACCGCATTCGCATCAATATCGCAGAAGAGAGCAATCTTATCCTTCATATCGTCCGGCATCGGCATTTCTGTACGCACGACGATGATGTTTGGCTGAATTCCTAGACTTCTTAACTCCTTCACACTATGCTGTGTAGGCTTTGTCTTCATTTCTCCAGCTGCCTTAATATAAGGAACTAATGTACAGTGAATATACATAACATTATCGCGGCCGATATCGCTCTTAATTTGACGAATGGCTTCTAAGAATGGCAGTGATTCAATATCCCCTACGGTTCCACCAATTTCTGTGATCACCACATCAACGTTTGTTTCCTGTCCTGCACGGAAGACCCGTTCCTTGATTTCATTGGTAATATGAGGGATGACCTGCACCGTTCCACCAAGATAATCACCACGACGTTCCTTTTGAAGGACGGTAGAATAGATTTTTCCAGTGGTTACATTACTGAACTTCGATACATTGATATCGACGAAGCGCTCATAATGTCCTAAGTCAAGGTCTGTTTCCGCTCCGTCATCCGTTACGAATACTTCTCCATGCTGATAAGGGCTCATCGTTCCTGGATCCACGTTAATATATGGATCAAATTTTTGGATCGTGACACTTAAGCCCCTATTTTTTAATAATCTACCAAGGGATGCTGCCGTTATCCCTTTTCCAAGTGATGAAACGACGCCACCAGTTACAAAAATATATTTTGTCATGTTCATTTTCCCCCTCTAAAGTAAGTTTTCTCATATTTGCTTCATTCCATAAGGCTGTTTTCATACGGAAGGTGGTTTTGATTACTCTAATGTTCCTGAGAAAAGAGCCTTCCATAAAAAAAGCCTTAAAATCATCCATTTCATGTTAGGGGAGTCAAACGCACTTACTCTTCACCTAGTTTTCTCTATTAGACAAAATAAAAA
>DLCS01000263.1 GCA_002480735.1 Bacillaceae bacterium UBA7792
CAGATGAATTGGTCTTAACAAGGTCACCAACGAGCTTTTGACCCTTCTCTCCATAGGTTTCTTCAATAATATTCCATTGATAATCATTTGGTCGAAACTCAATAATAAAGGGGGTGTCTTCGCGATATTTATACTCGATTTTCATATCAAAGGATCCATCAGGTTTGACACGTGTTTCCGTACTATTCCAATCGAAACTCCCTCTTAGTCTACTCCCTTCAAGTAAATTCGTTCTCCCATGGAGGAAATAATACTCCTGATTGTCGGTGATTTCGTCTACCTCAATCCAAACTCTTGTATCCCCTAGGTCTTCAGGTATTGGATACCATTCAGGCTCCTTAAATTCTCGGATTGCCATTTCTTCACCAGGTTTGAAGGAGGCTGTTACCTGAGCCATATTATAGATATCCTGTGGAGATCTTCCTCCACCCTTTCTTTGATGCTTATATATGTATGGGCCTTTCAGATTCTGTCCTCGTTCACCATAATGCCTTTTGACGAAATCGTCCTGTGGATGATCAAAATGAAATTTGATCGCAACCAAGGTATCCTGGTTTAGATTTTCATAAGGAATTTCCATATAGAAGCTCCCGTCATCCTTCACAAGCTCTGTTGTGTCGGCAAAATAGGCCTCATCACCCACCGTGACTTCTCCAACAAGCCGGGAACCGGGTAGTAAATTGCTCATGCCGTTCACAATGATTTTATCGCCCTCTTCTTTCATCTCTCCCCCAAGGATAATCTCGTAATCTCCTAATCCATTTTTAGGTTTAGATGACTTTTTTTCCTCAGGTTCTTCCTTCTCCTCCTCCACTTCTTCATCACTTTCCTTCTCTTCTACTTGAGGAGTTTTTTTCGCCTCTTTTGGCTCATCACTCACATTCTTACTGCATCCCGAAATTAGGAGCAAGGAAATAAGAAGAAAGTATAGAATCCCTTTTCCTATTTTCAACTAGATACCTCCCATCTGCTCTTACGTGCCTTATCCATTCAAGGAAGAACCATTACCCCCGAAAGAAATGACACAAAGACTATAACTGTTTAATTATGACTAAATAGGTAATTATTACATTGCCATAGTAACAAATATACTTATGCACAAAAAGTGAATAAAGTATGAGCCTCTTTCTTTTGATATTGGATAGATTAATGGAAAAAATAGTACTTTTATATGGTTTTCCGCCATAATTAGACATATAATTCTGAAATTATAGGTCATTAGACTGTTTTGATCACAAAAACTATATAGAAAAAGTCGTATGAACCAAATCATACGACTTTTTAAGTGTCCTTCAATTTCTCATCTAATATTTAAATACCGAAATTAATTCCTTCAGTTCTTCCGCCATGGAGGATAATGCTTGAGCTGAGGCCGTAATTTCCTCCATCGAGGCGAGTTGTTCTTCCGTTGAAGCGGCCACTTGCTCGGATGTAGCAGCATTGCCTTTGGCAAGAAAAGCTAAGTCATTGGCAGTTGCTGCAACCTTCTCTATCTGCGAGGCAATCTGCTGGGCGGTTGCTGATACCTCTTCCATTTGCGGTGTCATTTCCCTTGTGCTTTGTAGAATAATATTGAATTTTTCTATCGTCTCGTTCGATAATTGAACCCCTACCTGGACATCATCCATGACATGTGCCATCGTATCAACAGATTGTCTTGTATCTTGTTGGATATCCTGTACAATTTGATGAATCTCTTTTGCTGAAGCTTGAGATTGCTCGGCGAGCTTTCTTACTTCGTCTGCTACAACCGCAAAGCCTTTTCCATGTTCTCCAGCCCGTGCTGCTTCAATAGCCGCATTCAAAGATAACAAATTCGTCTGATCAGCAATACCGGTAATCACATCTAGGATAGAGCTTACCTCTTTGGAACGATCATACAGAGATTTAATGGTGGCATCGGACTTCATGACAGATTCATGGATCGATCCCATTTGTTCAACCGTATTGGATACCGCTTTTCCACCCTCTTCGGCTTGTATGGCCGTTTGGCGTGAAAGCTCAGAAACCTTGCTCGACTTTATGGCGATCATGGAGATGCCTTGAGAGATTTCTTCGAGTTCAAGAACATTGCCATCAATGGAAGTCGTCTGTTTTTCAGCACTGCCTGCAACCTCTTGAATGGCCTCCGCAACCTGCTCAGTAGCCTGGCTTGTTTGTTCCGCGCTAGCTGTCAGCTCTTCGGATGCTGCCGCTACCTGTTCAGCATTCATATCCACCTTAGCCACTAACTGACGGAGACTGGCCTGCATTTCATTGAAAGCCATGCCTAATTGTCCGATCTGATCATTCGTATCGATTTTTATTTCTGTTGTTAAATCACCACTGCTTACCGTTAATGCTTTTTCTCGTAATTGATTAAGAGGCCTTACAATCGAGCGAATGCCAAAGAAATTAATCACGGAGCCCATTAACAGAGCAATCATAACGATGATAATGGTGCTATGAAGAATGGGTGATGCGGAATCTTTAATTTCACTTGTTACAACATTACCGGCTACCTTCCACCCAGTAGTTTCGTTTGTGACATAACTTAATGTCTTGGCTTCACCGTTTATTTCGTAATCAAATATCCCTTTGTCTTTATCATACATTTTTGAGAAGAAAGCTTCTTTTGCTTCACTGCCAGGCTCATTTGTGGGATGAACGATGAATTTCTTATCCTTATCTAGTAAGAACGCATACCCTTTTTCCCCAATTTTGACCCCATTTGTCAATTCTTGTATATAATTCAAATTAATGTTGACTGCAGCAACACCCGTACCATCTTTAAGAGCACGGGAAACTGTAATAACCATAATATCAGTGCCCGCGGATATGTATGGGTTAGAGATAATCACCTTGCCCTTATTTGCCATGGCTTGAATATACCAATCTCTTTTTCGAGGATCATAGTCATCTGGCATTTTCACCCTTGGCTCTTGAACGAATAAACCCGTCTCCGTTCCAACATAAATACTTTGAACCTCCGGATGATACTGGACATAATCATTTAGATGTGCCCTCAGCTTAGGACTACTGTCCCCTTCAAAAATATTAGCTAAGGTCGAGTCGGCTAAGTAGGCAATATCATGCATCTTCGGTTGAATCGTATTGTCAATAGTTGCATTTAAGAGATTAATATTTTCTCCAATTCCATAAAGAATTTCATTCTTGACAGAATTTTTTGCGGAAAAATAGGCAAATGTCCCCACACTGATGGAGGGGACAAGGAGCACAAAAGTAAAAAAAATGATTAATTTTGAACGTAAATTCTTAAAAATTTTCACTACTGGTTCCCCATTTCTAAGATATCTAATTCAGTCGAGATTCCGAAAACAGCTAATTTTCATGAGTTTTCTAGACCTTGGTTATCATCTGCTCATCAGATGATCAAGGATAAGTATAGCATAATGCATTCTATCGCAATATACTATATTGAACAAATTGTGAAGAAGCTCCCTAAACTTAGGGAGCTTCTAAATTAAGATAGTATTCTTTTTTCTCCATCAATGGCTTGAATTGGAGCAATGTTTTGAGTGAATTCAAGTGTACCTATATAATCACCATTTTCATCACGAATAGCAAAATATTGAATGTATACATATTTATCGCGAAATTTAATCCAAAAATCCTCATGGTCCTTTCTTCCCGCTTTGAAATCTGCTAATAGCTCCTCCACAACATGAACGCTTCTAGGTGGATGACAGTTCTGCACCGTCCGTCCAATGACAGCCTTTGTGCGAGCAAAGATTCGTTCCTTCCCGTGAGAGAAATAGCGAACGACATCTTCGTGGTCGATAAAAGTAATATCAACTGGTAAATGGTTTAAAATAAGTTCCAATTGCTTTAAGGATAGGATTCCTGTCTCCAACTTAATGTAGCCCTCTGTAAAGGCTTTCTCATCAAGTTGGTTTCGCTTCGGTTTCCATTCTTCAACAGAACTAATTAAACAAAATCCAATTTCATCACTTTCATGAGCAATTTTCACCCATTCATCCTCTGTAAAATTTTCAAGTGCCATCGGGAAAAGGATATTCTCTTCACGGTAAATCATGTGTAGCACCTCTTCAATGACAAAGTGGAGAGCATTCATAACTTCTTCTTTTTCTCCATCATAGTTAGACAGCATTTTCTTTGCATTTTTAATTGCATCACGGATAAAATCATTAATTCTCCACATATGATTGGTCGGTCCATGAATGCCGTATCTTTCTAAGTAAGGGAAAATTAAGTTCTCTTTCCGACTGTAATGCTTATCAATATCAAGAAGCAAATTCAAATCTTCAATCAATTGATACACAATATCGGACGTATCATCTTTTTCAAATTCTTGAGTATGAGGCTTTAAGCTATTTTCGATAAGCTTGGCAATTTCCTGATTTTCTAATAAAAAGGTATGAACAGGATGACCTGGTACAATTTCAGGTCTTGAATGTTCTTCGCTTCCTGAATGCTTATGCGTGATATGATGTTCACGATTGTTTATAATTTCACTCATTTTTATTCCCCTTCATGTAAAGTGATAACTTTTCTCATTCAAAGATATCATCTCTCTTGAAAAGGGATCGTGATCCGGATCATTCAAAATAAAAAAGATGCACTTAGGCATCTTTTTTGTGGAACTATTCTGTTTTCTCCTCATACTTAAGCCAGTCGGAGCCATTTATCTTGTTGGAAACGTCGATAATTTTTTGTTTTACCCGATCTCGCTCAGCACCCTCAAGCATCGTTGGTCGATAATCATTGCGGTTCTTGACAGATGAAATAGAAAATGGAACGACATTGATTTCCTTCTTATCTGTTAGTTCCCCATTTTTCAGATGGAAGGTTTGCTGGAACACGTATGTATCCTTATCACTCGGATTTCGATTGCCTCCGAACATGAAGTTTCCTAAGCTATAAACAATGAATTTCCCTTTATATTCCTCTATCCCCTGGACAACGTGGGGATGATGACCCAATACTAAGTCGGCACCTGCATCCACCGTATAACGAGCCAACGATTTTTGTGATTCCGTTGGAACGTATTGTCTTTCTACACCCCAGTGAAAGTGAACAAGAACAATTTGTGCCCCTTGATCGCGTAATTCCTGAATATCCTTCGAGACCTGTCCGCGAATTTCGGTCGTATCATTCCAACCCTCATAGCCTAAGGCCCCGATTTTGATGTCCTTCACAGTGGTCAGATATTTATTGTCATACCCAAAAAAGCCGATATTTTCCTTTTTCAGATTCGTGATTGTATCCTGGTAGCCCTGTTCTAGGTAATCATGGATATGGTTATTGGCTAAATTAACCGCCTCTATCCCACCTAGTGTTAAGATTTGGACATAGGATGGGTCTCCCTTGAAGCGGAACTTCTTCACTGCTTTTTTTGTTGCATTGGTTAAGGTAGTCTCTAGATTTACAGTTGTTAGATCGTCGTTCTTAAAAATATCATTTAAGCCACCAACGAAATGTTTGAGCCCCTTTTTATCCGCCTCATGCACGAAAGTCCCATCATAACCGAAAGATTCATCCGTTCCAATTGTAAAATCTCCAGCAGCACTAATTTTAATCGTCGTTTCCTTCACTGGTTCTTCCTTCGGTTCTGGTTGTTTAGTAGATTTGGGTACTTTGGTTACCTTGGTCTTCTGAACTTCAACTTTCTTAGCTTCATTTTTCGTCTCATCAGCTGAGTTTAAGTAGGTCAAAAGAAGACCGCCTGTCACGAATAGTAAGACTACGAAGATTACGATGGGTAAAGTTCTCAATCTTCTGCGTCTTTTTGTACGATTTTTTTCTCTTCTACTTGTCATCTTCTTGAATACTCCTCTTTGTTTTGCTTAGGTAAATAGGGGATCTTTTTCCTAGTCTTCCATTTTGTGACCAGTACGTATATATTACCACCAAGTTACCTAGAAGAGAATTAAAAAAAGGTAACAAATTTCAATTTTGCAAGTCTATTTGCATAGAGGAGAGATTGATTATTCCTGAATAGCCAGAACAATTTTCCCAAATTGTTTTCCTTGCTCCATGAGCAGATGAGCCTCTTCAGCTTTTTCTAATGGGAATACTTCATCCACTACTGGCTTCAGCTGCTTTTCTTCAAATAATGCCAGCGTTTGCGCAAAATCACTAGGAGATCCCATCGTCGTCCCCATAATATGAAGCTGTTTAAAAAATATCCTAGGCATTAAGAGGTCATTGACCGGACCGCGTGTGGAGCCAAAAGAGACAATCCTGCTTCCCGGATTGGCAAGGGTAATTAAGTCCTTAAACGTATCGCCGCCAATGCTATCAATCGCTAAATCAGCACCACCTGCCAATTTCTTCAGTTCCTTCACCCAATTCTCATTCTTATAATTGACTCCTCCAGCGGCACCAAGAGCAATCGCTCGCTCGATTTTTTCATCGCTGCTTGACGTGACAAATACCTTTGCACCATGGGCAGCAGCAATTTGCAGAGCAACCGTCGCCACTCCACCACCAATTCCAGGGATGATGACCGTATCACCCTCCTGTACCTGTCCCTTCGTCACGACTGCGCGATACGCGGTTAAGCCTGCCAGTGGAAGCGCAGCCGCCTCCTCCCATGAAAGATGCTTTGGCTTTGGAAAAACATTTTCAGCAGGCATTTTGATGTATTCCGCATAGGTTCCATCAATCGGTACACCAAGTACAGAGAAGTTGGCATCCGGGAATTTCGGGTTATCCCCCCAGCCCATCGAAGGATTCATGATGACCTCGTCTCCGACCTTATAGCCTTCGACTCCCTCTCCTAGCTCTGCTATGACCCCAGCACCATCTGACCCAGGAATCGCCGGTACCTGTATGCCGGGATAGAGTCCTTGCCGGACAAATACGTCTCTGCGATTCAAAGCTGCATAGCGCAGACAGACAACGATTTCCCCAGGACCTGCCTTCGGATCGGCAACTTCCTCGTAGTATAGTTTTGCAATTTCTCCACCAGGTCTCACTTTATCCTTCAATACAAGTGCTTTCATTTACATACCTCCGTTTGTTAAATATTCATAATATTTTGCATATGATTATCATACCACAGATACAGGGGCTTGCCCAAATGAACAAACAAGACCCTGTTTCAAGTTTCTAACAGGGCCAAATCAGAATATTATTTGACAAAATGCTGACTAGGATCAAAGACAGGTTTTTCGTCATTCGGCAAATACCATTCTCGCTCGATAGGTATATCATTTTCTTGAAAAAGCTTCATGAGCTCCTCCATATATACACCTCGAGTTGGGTCACAGGATGGACTGTTTTGAATCGATAGTATTCCCGTTAATTCATAACCACTGTGCTTATATTCTAGCACTTGTTCCATAATCGGCAACAATAAATTTCGACAATGTATGCGATATGCAGGAGTATCATATTCTTCATAGGTCATCGGAGGACGCTCTAATCCTAAAAAAGTAAATTCAGGACAGGGGAGCTGGATAACCCCTACTCCTTCTTTAAGTATCCAATCTAGTGCAGACGGGATGGCACCAAGGCCTCTCGCTTCCCCTTCTATCACGGTATTTTGGTTCAAAATACAATGAGAAGTAATCAATATCCTCTTTTTACGCTGCATTCTGCTTCATTCCTTTATATACCTTTTGTAAATACGGCAGCTTTGAAACAATCAGTATCACCAGCAGGCAGGTCACAATCTTATCAACAAAATTCCCTGAAATTCTCGAAATAAAGGTAGATGCAAACACACTTTCTCCAGCAGACCTTAACCAAAGTACAACTAAGTCCATTCCACTCCCATTTAAGCCACCAAATAAAGCAACAGAGATTGGTGTGCCAATCAGAGGCGCGATAATGGATAGTAGGAGTCCCGTAATGATAGCAATATACCATTTCATAAAATTAAACTTCCGAGCCATAAATCCAACAACAATGGCCACCGCCACATTTACAATTCCATAAAAAATAGCGGTTGGGGATGTGGTTGCAGTTAATACCACATTTGTTAGGAGACCGGCCAACGCTCCCCACCAAGGACCAAACAGGACGGCCATTAGCACCGTACCTATCGTATCTAAGAACAATAACGGAATTTTTAGGGCGGAGACGACTGTCCCGAGAACAACATTTAAAGTAATGCAAACCGCTCCATAGGTTAAAATCACTGTTTTTCCCTTTTTCATCAATTATCCTCCACTATATGTATTAAATGACTATTAAAATATATCATCGATTCGATATAGATAGGATAGTTTTTATCGATATTATCAATTGAATATAATCGATAAAATAGATGTCTAGAGAAACAAGGATTTTCTAAGTAAAAACCTGAATATATACATGGAAAGGATGGTGCTTATATGAAAAACCTGAAAATTGTTCGGGTTCCCATTCCTACCCCAACGCTTTGGCCGCATCAAACGACCAATTGTTATTTAATTGGAACAGAAAAGGAGAGCATTCTCGTTGATGCAGGCTACGATCAGGAGGTCACAAGGACGGAGCTGGAAAAAGCGCTCCAGATGACGGGAATGGCACAACCTCAATCGATTATTCTTACCCACTATCACCCGGATCATGCACCAGGTGTGAATCAATTATCCGAATGGAATCCGACTATTTATTGTCATTCATATGAATTCGAGGCCATTCAAAGGACCATTTCACCAACAAACCATTTAGAAACGATCTCGGTTGAGGAACCCCTTTTGATCGATCAGCATAGGATCGATTTACTCCATACCCCTGGTCATACGAAAGGACATTTAAGCCTTTATGTCCCTTCGAAAAAGACCTTAATTGCCGGGGATAATATTGTAGCGGAAGGAACGAGCTGGATCGGTCCGCCTGATGGGGATATGGCAGACTTTCTGAATACGCTTGCAACCCTAAAGCAATTAGATTTAGAAAGGATTGGACCGGGGCACGGAGACTGGGTCACGAATCCGTACGAGCATATTGACTTTGTCATGAATAGGCGACTTGAACGGGAGGTACAAATCCAAGATTTGCTCCTGCAACATGAGCGCTTGACCGCTACCAATCTAACAAACATGATCTATCAAGGCTCAATCCACCCAAGCGTTTTTGAGGTAGCCAAGAGAACAACGGAAGCCCATCTTATCAAATTAATCCAGGATGGAGTGGTCGTCCAAGAAAACGATACTTACCAGATGAAATCTTGAATATCGGGCATTTTTAGCGGTTGACCATGTAAATGCTGGACAATGGCATGCAATGAGGCAATCGTCGGTGGTGCCAACGGAATCTTCTTTTCGTTAAAAGCGGCAATCGCTTCCTCTGGGTCTACCCAGTAAGCGTCGGCTATCTCTCCCGTATCAGGCTGTGGCTCCTGGTCTTTTGGAAGC
>DLCS01000013.1:0-1663 GCA_002480735.1 Bacillaceae bacterium UBA7792
CTTAGATGGTATCAAAAAGAAGATTCACCCAAATCATATCTTGAATCCTAAACGTTTTGTAGGAGGGATATAACCTTGAGTGAAAGAGAATTGGATTCAAGATATGATTTGGGTCAATCTTCTTTTTGATTCCATCTAACAGAAAGAAGTAAGATGGCTTCTCTCCCCATACACTAATCTTTTGCCGAAGTGCTAAAGGGAGATGCTTAATGGTCACATACCCACCGAGTCCCTCGGCCACGCTTCTTAAATGATAAATTGCAGCTTCTATATCCTCATTTGCACCCGCTAGGTTTATTTGACAAAGTCCATGTACTAATCCTCCATGGGCTTCGACACGAAGATTATATGAATCACGGAGAAGTTCACTTTCTTGAATCATCTTGAGAACATCAAGATTAACTACTCCAACTTTGAGTGAGGCCTCTGTTTCTTGTTCCGTTTTTGCCTTCTTTCCATTCGGAGCAAGACGATAAAAATGCTCCCAAAATGATTGTGCCTTGTCCTGTGGAAGTATTTGTATTTCGCTATTATTTGGTTTTATTTTCTTGATGAATTCTTCTTGATAATGCACCGAGCTCTCTACATCCTCAAAACACATCGCCAAAATATATGAACTTTGTCCAGTAAGAATCTTAGACATCATGGGGCTTATGAGCTCCAGTGAAACAGGCTCCATCATCGAGTCTAGTATCTTTACTGCAATGGCTTTAACCTGTTCGATGTCTCCACTCGGAAATGATAGTAAAACAAGACTCTCATATTTTGGCAACGGCCTTAGCTTTAAAGTGATCTCCGTAATCACGCCTAAAGTACCCATGGAGCCAATAAAGAGCTTATTCATGTCATAGCCTGCAACATTTTTTACAACCTTTCCTCCAGTACGGATAACCGTTCCATCAGGATAGACAACACGCAGACCGATCACGACATCCCTTGCGGAACCATACCCCAAGCGTTTGGGTCCACTATCATTAGCCGCAATCACTCCGCCAATCGTAGCGTCTTCTGGCCAAGCAGGGTCTAATGAGACTTTTTGATTGTAGCCAGCTAAATAGTCCTGCAGTTCCTTGAAGGGAGTCCCTGCCTTCACTGTCACAGTCATATCTCCAACTGTATGCTCAATAATCCCCCGATAATTCCTGAGGGAGAGGACGATATCCTCACTTTCCGTGATTCCACCATAACCTCTTTTTGTCCCCCCTGATACGACGGAAATAGTCTTTCCATTCTCATTTGCATAGCTTAATAGTTTGACTATTTCATCCTCAGTTTCTGGGGCAGCGATTATTTTTCCCGAATTTCCTAGATAGGAGCTCTGTGCATCGTTTTCGGTAATGCATTCTTCACGTATAATGTCCTTTAATTCCGTAAGAGCATTTGAAGTCATCATCAAAACGTCCCTCCTCTATTCTTTAATATCTGCTCTCACTACTTGCTTTCGGATAGACTCCATAGATTTGTCTGTAAAATCCGTTCCACGTATTCTAAATGTTCAGTCATTTTATTCTTAGCTTCTTCTGCGTGATTCGCTCTAATCGCATGAAAAATATCTTTATGCTGCTCATTGATTTTCTTTACTTTGAGGTGATCTCTTTGGATGAATTGGTGAAAGTCATTCATGTGTTTTTTCGTGGTGGCTGAAATGAATTGCATGAGTTGA
>DLCS01000013.1:1718-10020 GCA_002480735.1 Bacillaceae bacterium UBA7792
TGCATGAGTTGAATGATGATTTGATTTCCAGAGGCTTTAGCTATTGTCATATGAAAGTTATAATCATGTTCCCAGTCGCCCAAAGCTTCTTGGGATATGATTTCTTTTAGCTCTCTTACATGTCTATCTGATCTGTTTGTAGCTGCCAATTCCGCAATTTTCGGTTCTAGCATTTTTCTTACTTGGTATAAATCGCGAACATCACTTGATTCAGGGCTTATTAGTGGATGATTAAAAAGGGTGACCGATTCAAACGTTCTTATGTAGGTCCCTTCTCCTTGTCTGACATCAACAGTACCTTTTCCCTTAAGGGTGATAATCGCATCCCGTATCGCAGAGCGACCTACGCCAAACATATCACACATTTCACGGACCGACGGAAGCTTTTCCCCTGATTGAAATGTCCCATCCTCAATAAGCTTCTCGATTTGTTCTACAACAGATTCCGATACCTTCTTCACATAAATCTTCTCTACATTCACAAATTCCTCCCCCTTTCCTCCTGACATTTTTTCAGATATCACATATCTGATATGCGCTATCTAATCACATTAAATCATTGATTCCGACAATAATCAATCATTTTTTGAAATTATAGAAAAATTAAAAAATCCAGAGCGAATAGAATATTCTTTCATATACTGACAAGAAGAATAGCTATTGTTTCAAATCTGTTATAGTACAATCCTAACTGATTTTTTCAAGGGTCATGAATCGAAAAATGATGTGAATAAATATATTTCCTTAAACAAATAATAATGAAAAAATAGAGGTGAGATAGTAATGGGGTTACTGAATGCCTTTAACGAGTGGAAAAACAATCGTTATGAAAAGCATGTTTCGCAAATGAGGGATGAAAATAAATGTCCAGAGTGTTATGGCAGAGGATTTTTGATTTATCCAGCGAATGAATTCGTCTATTTGTCCAATCCGCTAGATTGTCCCGGCTGCAATGGCAGTGGTCTATATTCTGAATGGTCTAATCTAGTATAAATCAGTATACTTTTTATCCAATAAAATAAATTTAACCTACTGATAGCCGTCAGTAGGTTATTTGTATGAGACTCTAGCGTCTATTGCTCTTCGGATCAAATGCATCACGGAGACCATCCCCGATAAAGTTGATACAAAGCACGGTTAATAGTATTGCGAGTCCAGGTGGAACCCAAGCTTCAGGACTATTTCTTAGAATTCTTATACTCTGAGCTTCGGAAATCATATTGCCCCATGTTGGTGTAGGCTGTGGTATCCCAAAACCAAGGAAGCTTAATGCCGATTCGAGAATGATATAGGTAGCCATCATTAAGGTAGCATTAACGACGATTGGTCCAATCGCATTCGGAATAAAATGCTTTAGGATAATTCGCATATCACTAACACCTATTGCCTTGGCACCTATAATAAACTCCTGCTCCCGCAATGTGAGGAAAGTTCCCCGTATAATCCGTGTCAGGTTTGGCCAGGAGGTCAGGGCAATGATGCTGACAAAGATAACTACATTCACCTTCTCCAATACTGCAACGATCGTTAGAACAAGAACTAGGAATGGCAGCATGAGCATTAAGTCAGTTGCTCTCATAATAATGGCATCAATCTTACCACCATAGTAACCAGCAATAGATCCCAATAATACTCCGATCACGAGTGTGAAGATCATGGCACTAAAGCCAACGATGAGAGAAATACGCCCTCCATACAATAGGCGAGCTAAATTATCCCGACCCGAGCCATCATTTCCAAGTGGATGATCCGCACTTGGTGGACGTTCTACTAAAGACAGATTCGATTTTGTTGGATTCTGATCCGTAATTAATGGCGCGAAAACAACAAGTAGAATAATCACGATCAGCATAATTACACTTATAACAGCAAGCTTGTTTTTCATAAAGCGATTAATGGCAATACGAGTAGGGCTTGTCCCTTTTTCCGCCTTATCTATGACGTTTCCTGGATCAATACTGGTAGTTTGTTGTGGTTTAAGTTCCATTGCATTCACCTCAATCGTAGCGGATTCTTGGGTCAACGATACTATAGAAAATGTCAGCTAATAAGTTCCCTAATAGAACTAAGAAACCTAGCATTAAATTAATCGCCATAATGGTTGGATAATCTCGATTTCCTATAGACTGTAAAAATAATCTCCCAAGACCAGGAAATTGGAAAACACCTTCTGTAATAACGGCCCCAGCCAATAAAGTCCCTACTTCAAATCCCAATAAGGTAATGATGGGGATAAGCGCATTACGAAGAGTGTGCTTGTACAGGACGGATCTTTCGGTCATCCCTTTAGCTCTTGCTGTACGAATATAATCACTTCCTAGTACATCAAGAACCTCGGAACGCATATAACGCATATAAGTAGCTGTTCCCGCCAAACCGAGAGTTAAGCTTGGTAAGATCAGATGACGAATCTTATCAATAAATAATTCAAAGCCTTCCATTCCAGGTCTAGTAACCGTTCCTTGAGCAGGTAGCCAGCCTAGTGTGATAGAAAAAATATAAATCGCCACTAATCCAAAGAAAAAGTTCGGTGTCGCAAGTCCGAAGAAGCCAAAGGCGGTTGCACCATAATCAAGCGGTGTATACGGATGCCTTGCTGAATAAATCCCAATTGGAATTGACACTACAACTGTGATAAACAATGTCATGAGTCCCAAATATAAGGTATTTTCTAGCCTTTCACCTATAAGGTCCGATACGGCTCGTCCCTTAAAAATCATTGATTCACCAAAATCACCACGAATGGCACCTTTAACCCAATTCAAATATTGAATATGGATGGGATCATTTAGACCTAAAGCCTCTCGTTGCTTCTCATATACTTCCGGGTTAATTTTTGGATCTAATCTGCTGGAAAACGGGTCTCCTGGTGCGGCTTTGATAAGGCCGAAGCAAAGGATTGTAAGGACAAAGAGCATTGGGATAAAAACAAGAACTCTTCGGATGATATATTGATACAATGTTGTCCCTCCATTCTAGAAAAGAAAAGAGCGCGGCGCCATACCAAACGCTCTTTTCCATATTTTTGTAGAAGTTATTACTCAGTTACATACCATTTATGTGGATTATTATGGAAGCGGTATGGTAACACTTCTACACCTTGTAAGCGCTTATTATAAGCCCATAGCTTGTTCTTAGCATATAATATTACGGCAGGAAGATCTTCACCGAACATTACTTGCCATTCGCTTAGCTTTTCATTGCGATAAGCTTTATCGAAAGCTTCTGGTGGCTTATTAGCTTCCACTAGCTTTGCATCAGCAGCTTCGTTGTTCCAGCGTGGATAGTTGTAAGGAACATCTGATCTCCAAATACCGCCTGGGTCTGGATCATCGCTAGCTAAAGACCATCCAATTAGGAATAGATCCCATCCATCTGAATTAACATCAAGATCTTCAAAGTATACAGCTGCTTCTTTTGGTTGTACTAACTCAACCTGAATTCCTACTTCTTGAAGGAATTCTTGGATAATTGGAGCAGAACGCTCACGGTCTTTGTTTCCTAGTGGATAGTTAAGATTTAGTACCCACTTATTTCCTTGTGGATCTTCACGGAATCCATCTCCGTCTTTATCAACATAACCAGCTTCATCTAATAACTTTTTAGCTTGATCTGGATCATGCTTATATTGAGGAGGATTCTTATCATCATAAGCATCAAATTGTGTTGCGATCGGAGAATTGATAACCGATCCTTTTCCA
The DNA here is from genome assembly GCA_002480735.1 of Bacillaceae bacterium UBA7792. Classification (GTDB taxonomy): domain Bacteria; phylum Bacillota; class Bacilli; order Bacillales; family Cytobacillaceae; genus Robertmurraya; species Robertmurraya andreesenii. The sequence goes on from DLCS01000013.1 coordinate 5,420, forward strand.
TAGAATAATCCTTCCATGAGGGCTTCACGGTCAATCGCATAAGCAATTGCTTGACGTACCTTTGGATCTTTAACCTTTGGATTTTCTTTCCACTTTGATTTGTCCATGATCGGTCCATGATTCATCATGAAGCCCATGATTTGATAACCAAAGTCTGGTTGCTCAACAATTTCGATATTTGGCATTGCAGCGACTGTTTCATAGTCTGCAGCTGCAAATCCGTTTGGATCCGCTACGAAATCAATTTCACCATTTTCTAACAAACCAAGGATAACCGCTTGGTCAACAACCTTCCAAACAACTTGATCCAAGTATGGCTCACCTTGCCAATAATCAGCGTTCTTAGCAAGAACATATTGCTCACCTTGAACCATTTCAGTAAACTTGAATGGTCCAGTACCAATTACTTTTCCAGCTTCACGAGATTCTGGAGCAGAAGGCATATCCGCAATATCCATGCTACCAAAAATATGCTCCGGAATGATTGGGAATGCTGCGTCACCTAAAGCCTTTACGTTTGGCTCTTTAAACTTGAACGTAACTGTATGATCGTCTACTTTAACGACACCTTGGAATTCTTGTGAAGCACCTGTACTATATTCGTCATAGCCTAATAGGTTCTCAGCAATGTAAGTACGAATTCCCCCAGCTTCAATATATCCAGGGCTTGCAAGCATCTTATATGTGAACACAACGTCATCTGCCGTAAATGGTTCTCCATCATGCCACTTTGCATTTTCTTGAAGCTCGAATGTCACTTCAGATTGATCATCGTTAAATGTCCATTTTTTTGCTAGGCTTGGGATAAACTCAAGATTTTCATCTTGTCCAACTAATCCCTCATAAATGAAATCAATAATATTTGCTTCATATGCTTCTTCATAGAAAATTGGGTTAAACTGTCCAGATGGAGCTGTATCCATTGCACCCGTTAATGTTCCACCCATTTGTGGTCCTTCAGCTTTTTGCTCTGTTCCTTTCTTACCATCCTTTGGTTCATCACTAGTCTTCTTGCCACCCGAACAAGCAGCAAGGATACCTAGCAAAAGAACAAAGCTAAGTAATAATAACAAACTCTTCTTAAACTTCAAACTATTCACCCCTTTTAATATTTGGAAATCAATTAACTACAAAGCACTCGATTCTTTAGTAGCACCACCTCCTTTTCAGTAGGCTGTTTTGGTCACTAATTTTGCTTATCATATAAATGACATGCAACATAATGTCCTTCACCTACATGGATGAGATCTGGTCGATCAATTGAACAACGCTCATGGGCCTTTGGACAGCGAGTTCGAAAAGCACAACCTGATGGAGGGTTTGATGGACTTGGCAAATCCCCTTTTAAGATGATTTTTTCGCGTTTATTCACTACATCTGTAGATGGAACTGCAGATAATAGGGCTTCAGTATATGGATGCAATGGAGTTTCGTAGAGATTTTTCTTTGGTGCGATTTCTGCAATCCTTCCTAGATACATAACTGCTACTCGATCACTGATGTGTTTGACTACACTTAGGTCGTGAGCAATAAATAAATACGTTAAATTAAATTCGTCCTGCAGGTCTGCCATCAAATTAAGAACCTGGGCCTGAATGGACACATCAAGTGCGGATACAGGTTCATCACATACAACAAATTTTGGATTCAAAGCGAGTGCTCTTGCAATGCTTATCCGCTGTCTTTGCCCACCCGAAAATTCATGTGGGTATTTGAGGCGGGCATCTGGTCTTAGACCAACTTTTTCTAGCAAGGCAATTGCTTTATCTCGACGTTCCGATTTTTTTAATGATGTTTGTACAAGAAGTGGCTCCTCAATTAATTCCTGAACATTCATTTTTGGATTTAGAGAGGCAAATGGGTCTTGAAACACGATTTGCATATCACGTCGATATGGACGTAGCTGTCGATTAGAAAAGCTTGTGATGTCTTCATTTTCAAACAGAATCTGCCCTTCAGTGGGCTCCATTAGACGCAGAATCACACGGCCCAATGTTGATTTTCCTGAGCCAGATTCACCTACAACCCCTAATGTTTCCCCTCTTATCACGCTTAGACTTACGTCATCAACGGCCTTGACATGCCCAAGAGTACGCTTCAGGACGCCTCCCTTAATAGGAAAGTACTTCTTTATATTTTTTGCTTCTAGTATATAATCCTGATCTGTCTTTTTTTCTAGTTCTCTTTCTACTACTGACACTAGTTAGCCCCCTCATTCATACAGATAGCATCGAACTTTATGCCCTGGCTCTACTTCTCTTAATTCCGGATTCTTCTCACGACATTTGTCCATTGCATGCGGACAGCGATCGGAAAAGCGACAGCCCACTGGAAAGCTATGTGCTGCTGGAACCATCCCCTTGATCGCACCTAATCTATCAACCTCTTTTTCTAGACTTGGTAAGCTCTCAAGCAATCCAGTTGTATAAGGATGCTTCGGATTTAAGAACAATTCCTCTACCTTCGTTTCCTCCACAATTTGTCCACCGTACATAACCATTACCTTATCGGCATATTCAGCGACAACGCCCAAATCATGGGTAATAAGGAGAACGGCCATGTTAAATTTCTTCTTCATCTCGTCCATTAAATCGAGAATCTGTGCTTGAATGGTCACGTCGAGAGCAGTTGTTGGTTCATCTGCAATTAATAGTTTTGGGTCACATGAAATCGCAATAGCAATCATTGCTCTTTGTCTCATTCCACCTGAAAGCTGATGTGGATATTCCTTCATCGTTTCTTCTGCTCTTGGGAAACCAACAAGCTTGAGCAATTCAATTGCTTTTCTTTCTGCCTCTGCTTTTGAAATTTTCTTATGTCGAATGAGTGTTTCTTTTATTTGATTCCCAATGGTAAACACTGGATTTAATGCCGTCATCGGTTCCTGGAAGATCATCCCGATCTCTCTGCCACGAATATTTGTCATTTGTTTATCCGTTAAACCAACGAGGTCTTTTCCGTCAAAGAGAATTTGTCCGTTCTCTATTTTTCCTGGTTTATTAATTAGCTTCATGATCGATAGAGAGGTAATGCTTTTCCCACTACCAGATTCGCCGACAAGGGCGACTGTCTCACCTGGACTGACGGAGAAATCTACACCATCTACGGCTTTTGCCACTTTTTTCCCTTCTAAATAGAAGTATGTTTTTAGTCCCTTCACATCTAATAATGTTTTTTGTGTCATTCACTGCACCTCAGCTTTGTATCCACACACTTGTTGTTAGTCATGGATTAGAATTGTGAAAAAATGATTTTTAACAAAACCGTTAAAAATCATAAATATGAACTCAAATAATAATTTGTTAGCAAAAGTATACTATCAGGTTTAAGTTTTTGCAATATAGGGAAAAATTGAAGTTGTTATAATTTTCAATTTAATTTCGGCTTCCGAAGGAATTTTTATTATTAAGACTTACGAAAAAAATAGTTTTGAAATAGTTTTCATAACTTTTTTAGAATAATAAATTAACAGAAAAATCATTTTATTTCTCGTTCTAAAACGAGATTTCCCTTAAATTCGTTTAATTTTGACATAATATTTACACTTAATAGATTCTCATTCAAAAAATCATTATTTATCTATTAATCTTCTAAAAATACATTTAAGTTTATAAAAATGCATTTCTGTAACAATTGAAACTTTTTTTCTCAATGTTATTTCTCCTTATTAAATCAACCCTAACTTCCCTGTTTTCTAAAAATTTTTTAGCTCAATTTACTATTGTATGCTTCTCTTCTACTCGACTTTCCTTTGTATGAAGATCACAACAATGAATAATACTATGAAGGCAATAGATTAGTTCGAAAGGATTGTTAGCTGTGCTATCAAGAGACCAAATTTTAGATTTTAAACGAAAACTGGAGCAACAAAAAGAAGATATAGAGGATAGATATGACGTAAATGACCATTTTGGCTTAACATCTGGACATTCCCATGAATCAACGGGGGAATTGTCTTCTTATGACAATCACCCTGCAGACGAAGGGACTGAGCTATTTGAAAGAGGAAAGGATATTGCCTTGAACGAGCATTACCAGGACGAACTGAATGACATCAATAAAGCATTACAGGCTATCGAAGACGGTACGTACGGAAGATGTGAAGTATGCGGAAAAGAAATCCCTCTCGAACGATTAGAGGCATTGCCTAACACCACATATTGTATTGAACATTCACCCGATCAAGTGACCTCCCATGAGCGACCATTAGAGGAAGGGGTCTTAATGCCGCCGTTCGGAAAATTTGATATGGACGAACAGCATGAGTCAGTCTCCTTTGATGCGGAGGATTCATGGCAAGAGGTTGCCAGCTGGGGCACGTCGGAATCCCCATCTGATCTCGTTGATGTACCCGATAACTACGACGAAGTCTATATCGAATCCGATGAAAATGTTGGCTATGTAGAGGATTATGAGAATTTCGTCGGCGTCGATATGGAAGGAAAGAACATTACGATCTATCCAAATGCCCAGCATGAGCGCTATGAGGAGGTCTTAGACGAAGAGGGAATTATGACAATCTTTGGCGACCTCCCCGCATTTGAGCATGAGCCCTATGTAGAGGATAAAGAGGACAAGGATTAATTCCATTGTCCTCTTTC
>DLCS01000013.1:10162-14507 GCA_002480735.1 Bacillaceae bacterium UBA7792
CTGTTATATCTGATTGTTGATCTTAATATCGCCTTATACATATACGTTCACTAAGTTATTCGTACCGAATAAAACCAGTTCACGTACACGTATAAGGCTGAAATCAACACTGAAGACTAACATTGCTTTTCATTAAAAAAGCAATTCGTATACCTCATTTAACTGATTTTCCCGCTCATTATCGTGAGCTTCCTTCGCATGATTAATTTCGTCAGGAAGAATCTTATTTAAAAAATTCATTTGATTGCCTGACAACCTTCTTACAAACGATTCTTCCGTAGTAAAATCAAACTCCCTTATGATTGAATAGATCTCTTCAGCAGTATCTGAGCGATCAGTGTAATTTGATAATATTTCCTTCAAATACCCTAATGGTTGATTCAATCCATATCCACCCCTTCTATTTTGAGAGTATATCTCTATTGTAGAATGTGCTTATTTAAGGCGATTATAACCTGCAGTTTTTTGTTACCCTCGTTTATTGACAGAAAAAAGTGGTCACAATGATGAGGAAGTAAACCACCGAGGTGATGGGCTGTGCCACCCCATTTGTACTTAAATTTTGTCAGGCTACCACTCTTTTTTCGAATCCTTATTATCGCCTTATTCATTATTTTCACCTTTGGATTTCTTATTTATATCGTAGAACCTGAAACATTCACAAGCCCATTTGAAGGAATATGGTGGGCGATTATTACAGTTTCCACTGTAGGCTATGGTGATATCGTACCGAAGACCACGCTTGGGAAATTGCTCGGAATGCTCCTGGTACTACTAGGAGCTGGTTTTGTATCCACCTATTTCGTCACATTGGCTTCAACCACTGTAAAAAAACAAACGGATATATTAGAAGGGAAAGTCATGTTTAAGGGAAAGGATCATTTTGTTATTGTTGGCTGGAATGAACGCTCAAGGGTTATCACGGAAAAAATTCTAAAGAGCTTATATCATGCACCTGTTATTCTGATCGATCAGAGTTTGGAGAGTAATCCATTTTCAGACTATCGCGTTCATTTTATTAAAGGCAGAGCCCATATAGATGAAACCTTAATGAAGGCAAATATTTATGAAGCAAAAAAAGTCATCATTACAGCGGATCAAAATCTCGATGAACTGCAAGCAGATATGAACTCAATCTTAGCCTTGCTAGCGATAAAAGGCCTTAATCCCCATGCAATCTGTGTAGTAGAAATGCTTACAAATGAACAGGTGCCTAATGCGCAGAGAGCAGGGGCCGATGAGATTATCCAATCCAACCTTATTTCCGCATCCATCATGATGAATTGTCTATCTGCAACAAGGATGGCTGAGCCTCTTGTATCCCTCCTTGAACAGTTCAACGGAAGCCGATTTGTTTTCCGTTCTTCAATCTCCTTTATTGGAAAGAGCTTCATCGACACAAATAAGCTCCTTATAGAAGAAGGATCTCTTTTATTTGGGATAAAAAGGGGAGTGGACACAATCGTAAACCCACCACACCCTTTTATTATTAAGGAAGAGGATATTCTTCTTGTCATCAGCAAGACAGAGGACAGCTAAAGAAGGGGTTCTCTAGCGCAAATACCAATACCTTTTCCCATATTCATATAATTTTTTGGAAAGGGAGCATCCTGTTCCATGACAAAATCCCCCTTAGCTTTTCCAAGGGGGACTTGCCTTTTATAATCTCTTTTCCAGCTCTGCTTTCTTTTCCTCGAAGCCAGGTTTTCCAAGTAAAGCAAACATATTGACCTTATATGCCTCGACACCAGGCTGATCAAATGGGTTCACTCCAAGCAGATATCCGCTCATGGCGCAGGCTTTTTCAAAAAAGTAAACCAGGTAGCCAAAGGTGTATTCATCAAGCTTTGGTACGGTTACGACTAAGTTCGGTACTCCTCCGTCTGTATGGGCAAGGAGCGTTCCTTCAAAGGCTTTATTATTGACATAATCAACGGTTTTTCCAGCTAGATAGTTGAGCCCATCCAAATCACTCTCCGCCTCTTCGATGGTCAGTTCATGACGTGGTGTCTCCACTTTCACAATCGTTTCAAATAGATCCCTTCTGCCCTCCTGCACATATTGACCTAAGGAATGTAGATCGGTGGAGAAATTAGCAGAGGATGGGTAAATCCCCTTCTGATCCTTTCCTTCACTCTCTCCGAAAAGCTGTTTCCACCATTCTGAAAAATATTGTAGGGAAGGCTCATAATTGATGAGCATTTCAATCGTTTTCCCTTTGTTATAAAGAATATTACGAACGGCCGCATATTGATACGCTTGGTTCTCTTCAAGCTCAGAGGCACTGTATTCCTCTCTGGCATCTGCCGCACCTTTCATCATGGCCTCAATGTCCGCCCCACTCACAGCAATAGGTAGGAGTCCGACCGCCGTTAGCACCGAGTAGCGACCGCCTACATCATCTGGGATTACAAAAGACTCATAGCCTTCCTCGTTTGCAAGAGTCTTAAGGGCACCTCTTGCCTTATCTGTCGTCGCATAGATTCGCTTTCGTGCTTCTGCCACTCCGTATTTTTCTTCAAGGAGCTTCCGGAAAATTCGAAAAGCAATGGCAGGCTCTGTCGTCGTTCCTGACTTCGAAATAACATTGATGGAAAAATCTCTTCCTTCTATTACATCCATGACATCCTTCATATAAGTGGAGCTAATATTATTGCCAACAAAAATGATCTGTGGAGTTTTTCGTTTTTCTTTACTAAGAGCATTATAAAAGCTGTGATTGAGCACATCGATAGCAGCACGTGCTCCCAAGTAAGAGCCACCAATTCCGATGACGAGCAAGATCTCCGAATCATTCTTTATTTTTTCGGCTGACTTTTGAATTCGGAAAAATTCCTCTTTGTCATATTCCACCGGTAAATCAATCCAACCTAAAAAATCATTCCCAGCCCCTGTTTTCTCGTGAAGGGAGTGGTGGGCAACTTTAACCAAATCACGTAAATATTCAAGCTCATGTTCACCAAAAAAACTAAGAGCCTTTGTATAATCAAAATGAATTTGTGACATAATGGCCTCCGTCCAAAAATTTAATATTTGGCTGTTTTCATAACTTTTTTATGGTCCTAATGCCGTTCTTGTGAAAAAAGCCTTCTATATAAGCCTATCCATTCATGCTGGATTTTTTTCGTCTCGCTTTGAATTTTAGAGTTGTTTATAAGGAAGCTTTGTAAATCGCCAGTACATCCTCACGATTCAATTTCTTAAAGCGACCAAATTCTCCATTTATCATCGCTTTGTCTGCCATTATTTCAAGTTTGCTGTCATCAATGTCGTAGTCTGCTAATCGTGCTGGCGCGCCGATACTACTCCAGAATTCGCGAAGCTTTTCGATTCCTTCTAATCCTGCTTCTTCGGCTGTCTTGCCCTCAGGGTTGACGCCAAACACCCGAACTGCCAGCTGCTTGAAGCGTTCTGGCTTGACGTGAAGATTATGCTTCATCCAGTTTGGGAACAGTATGGCAAGTCCTCCGCCATGGGGAATATCATAGACAGCAGAAACCGCATGCTCAATATTATGTGTTGCCCAATCGCCCTGATATCCCATTGACAACATACCATTCAAAGCCATCGTTCCATTGTACAGAATGGTGGCACGATCCTCGTAGCTCTCTAAGTCATTCAAAAGCTTCGGCGCAGTTTCCATCACTGTGATAAGAAGCGATTCACACATCCGATCCTGAAGCAATGTATTCTCCTCTAAATGGAAGTAGTGCTCGAATACATGGGACATCATGTCAACAATTCCATAAACCGTTTGATTTCTCGGCACTGTATATGTATTGACTGGGTCCAAAATCGAAAATCTCGGGAAGGTTGCCGGGCTTCCCCAGCCGTACTTTTCATTTGTCTCCCAATTTGTAATGACAGAGCCCGAATTCATTTCTGACCCTGTTGCCGCAAGTGTCAATACCGTTCCAAATGGAAGTGCTTCCTTAGCAAAAGCCTTTTTTATCACTAAATCCCAAGCATCCCCGTCGTATTTCGCACCAGCAGCAATCGCTTTCGTACAGTCAATCACACTTCCTCCACCAACTGCCAATATGAATTCGACTCCGTTGGATTTACAAATTTCAACACCTTTGCGTACAGTCGATATTCTTGGATTTGGTTCCACTCCAGATAGCTCATATAATTCTACATCTATTTCTTTTAAAATTTGAACAACCTTATCGTAAAGGCCGCTTTTCTTAATACTTCCGCCCCCATAAACGAGAAGAACCTTTTTGCCGTATGCTGGCACTTCTGTTTTCAGCTGTTCTAATTGTCCTTTTCCAAAAATTAATTTAGTCGGATTCCAGTATGTAAAATTTTTCATGATGTTTCCTCCCTCGTATAGTAAGTTTAG
>DLCS01000010.1 GCA_002480735.1 Bacillaceae bacterium UBA7792
TCGCGGAATTCCAGACAAGTGTGAAGGATTCTTTTGCCGCTTGGGGAGTTCAGCCCGCTGAAATTTTTTACACAAGTTTAAAAGAGGAACAGCATCTGTATAATGACTTTTCTCGACTGCAGCAATTTATCCATTCCAAATGGGATGATAGGGCCTCGCTCCTGAAAGTATCGGTACTCCACTCATTAAGAAAGCTCACAGAGGAGCATGACCAATTTTTAAAAGCACGTGACCAGGAACAGCTTGATTCCTATGAAGCACAATTGGCAGAGCTTCCAGTGGAAGAACAGGACCATCTTCCTGAACGTGTAGAGGAATTATCCCAGGCACTGAACAATATCTCCTCCGTTCTTGAAAGGAAGGAGCAGGCTTTCGATGAAGCGGTCGAGTCTATTCTCAAGAATGCCTATCTTATGCCTTTTGAAACGAGGGAGCTTGCGGAAAAGTATCTCCAATCAGCACAGGATGATTTTAAGGTTGGATTATTCTATTCCAAACAGAAGACCGAACAGGAGAGACAGGTAAGGCTAGAGAGATTCTTCACAGACTTCAAGGAGAAAGTGACCTCCCAGCTCACCTGGCATTTAAAGGAGCTCCTGAACCGAACGGTGAAGGAAGAGGAAATAAACGATTCTGTTTTACTAAGTAGGATTCAAGATTTTTCAGTTCCAATAACAATGGAAGATCTCGCTGGAGCGGTTAAGTCCGGGGCGAGACTATCCGGCGAATATGTGCTTCATTATACGGCTGAGGTAGCCGAGAATGCCAAAAAAGTGGCGCGTCAGCAATCAAGATTATGGGGAGATGCCTATCTTGAGCTCCTTCGCAAACAATTCAAACAGGAGAGCTTAAAGCTTGAAAAAGAACTAGCACAGTATACTCTTTATCTTGATGCTTGGAAAGGGAAGCAGCTTCTTTTAGAGCTTCAAACGGCGAGCATGATTCGGATGGAGCAAATGCTTAATGGAGAGCTTATAGAACAAACTTCCGATTTGGCTGAACTTTTGCATGAGAATGTTCAAATTGAAATCGTAAATAAGCAGGAAATGGAGGAACCTGTTGAACAAGAAAGGGTCAAGGAAATGTTCGCTGAAGAGGAAGCACCAACAAAAAATAACCATTCTCAAGATGCGGAACGACGGAAATCAACGGTTCAAAAGCTGAGAAAATCAGCACAGGCTCTCATATCTATTCCAGGCTTTAAGAAGATTTCGAATTTGCTCCTTGAAAAAGCGGACCGTCTTGAAAAGCAGAGCTTTACAGTGGCCCTTTTCGGAGCATTTAGTGCAGGAAAATCCTCCTTTGCGAACAGCCTAATAGGAGAAAAGCTATTGCCGGTTTCACCTAATCCGACGACAGCGGCCATCAATAAAATCATGCCAACGGATGAGAATAACCCACATGGTACTGTGAAGGTACGGCTTAAGTCAAAAGCAGCTTTATTTAACGATGTCGCTCGCTCGCTCGCTGCCTTCGATAGGACGGCTAGTGATTTTGACGAGGCTTTAACACAAATTAATCGGTTGATGGATGGGGTACAAGACCTTGATGTTCATGATAAAACCCATTTTTCTTTTCTTGCTGCCTTTCACAAAGGCTTTGAGGCCTATCGTAACAGCTTAGGCGAAACATTGATCACAGATGTCACAACCTTCCGGGAATTTGTGGCCAATGAGGAAAAATCCTGTCTTGTTGATTTAATTGAGGTTCATTATGACTGTGAGCTAACTAGAAAAGGAATTACCCTTGTCGACACTCCTGGAGCAGACTCCATTAATGCGAGACATACCGGGGTTGCCTTTGACTATATCAAGAATTCGGATGCGATTTTGTTTGTGACCTATTACAATCATGCTTTTTCCAAGGCAGACCGTGAATTTCTCATTCAGCTTGGTCGGGTGAAGGACTCATTTGAACTAGACAAAATGTTCTTTATCGTTAATGCGGTAGATTTGGCAAACAGTGAAGAGGAGAAAAATGATGTCCTGACCTATGTACATGATCAGCTTGTCCTTTACGGAATCAGGAAACCAACCCTTTTCCCAGTTTCCAGTCTCCTTGCTATAAAGGAAAAAGAGGAGGGCTCACTAGGCCATTCTGGAATTCAAGCCTTTGAAGAGAGCTTCTACTCCTTTATTACCCATGATTTATCAGATATGGCGATCAACTCGAGCCTAGTTGAATGGGAGAGAGGCCTTGAACAGCTACGAACCTTTATCCATTCTGCGAGTGAGGGGAATGAACTGAAGCAGAGGAAGAAGCTGGCATTAGAGAAGGAGCATCACGAGCTTCAGGAGCTACTAAAAAAGGCTGATCCAGATGCGTTTGTTCATAGATTGCATCAGGAAATTGAAGAATTGACCTTTTACATTAAGCAAAGAGTGTTTTTCAGGTTCAATGATTTCTTTAAGGAATCCTTCAATCCAACAGTGCTAAGGGATGACGGGAGAAATTTGAAAAAAGCCCTCCAGCAAGCCTTAGAGGAGTTCCTCCTTGACTTTGGGTTTGATTTCGCTCAGGAATTAAGGGCGACCACTTTAAGGATTGAAGCATTCATGGCAAAGCTGCTTGATGAATATCATCAGGCAATGACAAAGGATTTATGTAAGCTTAACGAGGAATTGTCATTCAGTCGCTATCAAATGAAGGAAATAGATACCCTCTCCTTTGAGCAGGCTTTTCAATCCCTTGACAGAGATATATTCAAGAAGGTACTATCCTTGTTCAAAAATCCAAAAGCCTTTTTTGAAAAGAATGAAAAGCGCTTCTTGCAGGATGCGCTAAACGAGGTCTTGCAGCAGCCTTCCGAGCAGTATATAAATGAAGAGAAGGAAAGGCTAAAGACATTCTATACGGCTGAATTTGAAAAAGAGTTCCAAGCGCTTCTCCAGCAATTCCTAGAAGAAAGCACAGAGTATTATGAGGGAATGTATGCAACATTGAGCAATAATTACCCGGTTGAGGAGCTAATAGAAATAGAGAGAGAACTTAAAGGTTAAATATAGCGAGGAACGGCTAGCAAAGGAAAAACACTTATTCATCTGCATGAGGGCTAATTGTGATATAATCATATTTATGATTATGAAGTGGAGGGACATAATGGATAAACAAAATCATTCTCTCATGCTCGTAGATGGAATGGCACTTTTGTTTCGTGCCTTTTATGCGACTGCGGTTACAGGACAATTTATGATTAATTCAAAGGGTGTCCCTACCAATGCAGTACAGGGATTTGTGAAGCATATGCTTACGGCTTTTTCTTCCTTTCGACCAAGTCATGTGGCAGTTTGCTGGGACATGGGTAGCCAAACCTTCCGAACGGAAATGTTTGACGGCTACAAAGCAAATCGTGGCGAAGCACCAGTTGAGCTAATTCCACAGTTTGACCTTGTCAAAGAGGTAGTGGAGGCATTTGATATCCCGAACATCGGTCTTGCTGGCTTTGAAGCAGATGATTGCATCGGGACGATTGCTAAAAATATAGATGAAGACATTCATGTTAATATATTGACAGGAGATCGAGATATTCTTCAGCTGTTAGATGAACGGATCAAGGTGACTCTTCTTCAAAAAGGCTTTGGAAACTATTTAGTTCATACGAAGGATAGCTTTTTCGAAGAGAAGGGAATTCTTCCCCAGCAAATGATTGATGTGAAGGCTTTGATGGGTGACCCTAGTGATAATTACCCTGGGGTTAAAGGGATTGGTGAAAAAACAGCATTAAAGCTGATCAAGGAATTTGAGCATGTGGAAGGAATTATTTCCAATCTTCACCAGCTTCCAAAGGGACAGCGCACAAAGATCGAGCAGGATCTGGACATGCTCTATTTAAGCCGAAAGCTTGCGGAGATTCATTGTGAGGTTCCGATCCAGTATTCATTGGAAGAGGCCAGGCTAAAGATTAACCAGGAAAAGGTACAAGAGAAGTTCGCTGAAGTTGAATTTAAGGGATTGACACGTTTCCTTCAATTGAACGAGGAGTATGTAAGCTAAAGGGCTGTCTCATGTCGAGCAGCCCTTTTTACTTGGGATAAAGGGGCCTTGCTTAAATTTTTGTATTGCTCTTTTTCGCCCGGTTTTCCAGTTTGCTTTTTGGGTTCTCGGTTAATTCAGCATCCTGGCCGTAGCCTTGCGGATTGACCCCAGGTGCTTTCTTCCCTCTGTTTGTTCGATGACTAATACTCCCCAAAATTAACACCTCCAATCCTCATGCTTAAGTATTTGCGTTTCGCTTCTTTCTCATTCAAATGTCTGCACTTTAGACATTCTTTGAAAAAACATAGAAATTTGTCGAAAATTAAGATAAAATTTATCCTATAATGGTAAGGAGAGGAATCATGATTGTGAATTTAGGTGAATATTTACAATTATTAGGGAGTAAGGGGTTCCAGTTCGGCGAGGATGCCATCGGATTCATCTATTTTGGCAAGCAATATACAAATGCTTCCGAAGAAATGGCCAAGACAGCACTCGAGCTAACCTTGAAGGCTCAAAAAACCTTCGATGGAAGCTTCTATATCTCGTTGTTAGAGCTCTTTACCACCAATCAGATCGCATCGAGACAAGAGGCGATTAGGTTTGTTAGAAAAGAAAACATTCTAACGATATAAAAGGCGCGTCGAATGAATCGACTCGCCTTCCTAAGTTTATGTACCTAAGGTATTCTCTTGCTTCTTCTTTTGCTTGTAGAAAATGCTTGCTGACGGGAGCTCTGCAAAGATCATGCCAGCCAAAATAAGAACGCATCCCATGATTGCACTTGCAGACAAGCGATCATGTGCCCAGATGAATCCAGTAATCGCCGCAAAAACCGGCTCTGTGGCAAAAATCAGAGCAACTCTTGTCGGCGTAGTGAATTTTTGAAAATTGGTTTGGGCAAAAAAGGCTAAGGCTGTCGCAAAAACGGACGTAATTAATAAGGCAATGATAACTGAACTGTTTAAGATAATGGCTGGCTGAAAAGCTAATGTCCAATCCTCAAATAAAAAAGAATAGATAAGGGATAGAACAGCAACCGTGCCAATTTGAATCACGGTCAAAAATAAGGTGGGAAATTGACTACTGTACTTCCCGGTAAACACAATTTGCAGTGCAAATGCTATCGCACATAAAAACACAAGGGCGTCTCCTTGGTTGAGGGCGGAAATATCCGTCATCGTTAATAAATACAGCCCAACGGTCGCAACTAGCACGCCGATAATCGCATTCTTTGTCGGTCGTAGCTTCAGGAGCAATAATGACAACAAGGGAACTAGAATTACGCTAAGCCCTGTAATAAAGCCTGCTTTTGAGGAACTCGTATATAAAAGTCCGATCGTTTGGGTAGCATAGCCGAAAAATAGCCAAACTCCAATGATGAAGCCTGAAAGAAATATTTTTCGGTTTGCCAAAGCTAGCTGTTTTCGCTCAAATAATAAAAGCCACCCGCCCAAAATCATTGTGGCAATGAGGAAGCGGATGCCGTTAAAGGTGATCGGAGGAAGCAGGTCAATTGCATTTTGGACGATTACAAATGTAGCACCCCAAACAAGGGCCACAAGCAACAAAGATAAATCAGCAAATAATTTACTATTCGTCAACGCAATTACCTCTTTTCGCTGTTTTTATGGATTCCAGCCCTAGCCAGCTGATCCGCCATCTTGTTTTCTGCGCTCGGAATCCATTTCATGAAGAACAAATCAAATTCTCCTCTTAAATGCAATGCTTCCTCAAGGAAAGGCTTGTAGGCAGCATTTTTGACAAACTCTTTTTCTAACGAGCGATTGACAAGCTCAGAATCGGTACGAAACGAAACGATCCGATATCCCTTTTCAAGACAGATCCCTAATGCTTTAATTAGGCAAGAGAATTCGGCTTCATGATTGCTCATCACACCAAGAGGGATGGAGTAGTTTTCTAGAATCCCATTGCCTTTAATGAAAATCCCAGCTCCACTTGGACCGGGATTGCCAGCACTTGCCCCATCAATGTATACTTCAATCAAGACATTGCCTCCCAAACTAAAACTTGAGTACTTCACTGAGTTAAACTAATAAATAGTTTATCATAAATGGATGGAAAAAAGGACATCTTAAATGACATCACTTCAGCTTTTTCTGACAATTATTTAGTATGAAAATAGAAAAATCCCATAGATGGATGAATCGAGCAGAAACGAGGTTGAATCATGAAATATAAACTGGAGATGGATTTCAAAATTAAAGGAAGCAAAATCGTTCCCTTTGTGTCAGATTGGTTAGATTCTGAGACAGCACTTGCTTGTGGTGAGGAGCTGGAAAAGACAGGAAAGGCCATGAACATTAGTTATACGGATGAAATGAACAGCAGCTGGTCGCTGAAGGAGTTGCGTAAGCTGACGGCCGAAATTGAAGAAGAGCCCCATGATATCACTGTATATTTTGATGGAGGTTTTGACAAAAATGTAAATGAGGCAGGACTTGGGGTAGTGATTTACTATAAGCAAGGAAAAAAGAATTATCGATTGCGGGCTAATGAGCTTATTAAAGAAATGGATACGAATAATGAAGCGGAATATGCAGCATTGTATTTTGCATTGAATCAGCTTCAAGAATTAGGCGTCCATCATCTCCCATGTGAAATTAAAGGAGATTCTCAGGTGGTGCTGAAGCAGCTAGAGGGCGAATGGCCATGCTTTGAGGAAAACCTAAATCGCTGGCTTGATCGAATTGAGGAGAAAATTGGTGAGCTGGGGATTGAGCCAAAGTATACATCTCTATCTAGAAAACAAAATAAAGAGGCCGACAAGCTTGCAACCCAAGCTCTTGAGGGAACGATGATCAATAGCAAATTGGAAATATAAAATTAAAGTAAGGTGGTTGTCTTTTGAATCGAAAAGAAATACTGCAAGAGGTGGAGGAGCTGTTAAGCGGATATTGCAATGGTTGCTTTTTATATAAATATCATAAGCTTGAACGAGGGAGAACGTATGCCCACCGGTTCTGCATTTCCGAGTGTACGATTGGCGAAAAGATAAGGGATTTTGGTCATAGATTAGAATAACAAAAGGCTGGCAACGATATGCCAGCCTTTAATATCTTATATAATTAAAGTTTAACGACGTTAGCAGCTTGAGGTCCGCGGTTGCCTTCGACGATTTCGAAAGAAACTTCTTGGCCTTCTTCTAAAGATTTGAAGCCGTCACCTTGAATAGCTGTGAAGTGTACGAATACATCGTCTCCACCTTCAACTTCGATAAATCCGAAGCCTTTTTCATTGTTAAACCATTTTACTTT
>DLCS01000289.1 GCA_002480735.1 Bacillaceae bacterium UBA7792
GTCTAATGCATCTTGCTATTGCTTTATTCATTCCACATTTAGGAGGCTGGAGTTCCCCACCTGGAAAACTTGCAACAGTATTAAATGAAATGATAGGATGGGCTCCTTATATTTTCAGTATTATATTAATTATAGTTGGTGCATTAATTCTTATTAATAATTTATTGCAATTAAGTCAAAGAGATAAAGATTGATTTTTTTCAACAGATTTATTGATTTATTGATAAAAGAGAAACTAAGCATACTAAATAATCGTGTGATATAGAGAAAAAAAGTTTTCGGGGAGGATGGGGTTAGCATGGCCAAATATGAAAAGACCATTGTTGGTCAATTTGAGGAAGTAGTAAAACATTTGGAAAATGATATTACGAATAGTGGAGTAACTATGAATAAAGTTGATGAAAGCAACTCCACAATTGGAGATACGAGAATTGCTGTTCGTGTTTACGATAAATATTTCATGAGAAATGGAAACAGAGCAAGTTTGAGCCTTACTGTAGTAGGTTCTAACAGTAATATTTTTATTTCTGCAATCGGTGGTGGTGGAGGAAGTGGAATATTTTTTAACTATAGTCTTGGTGCCGAAAGTGAAATGGTGGAAATCGTGCAAAAAAGTATAGAACAAATGGAATAATGCTTACTTTTATAAGAAATTAATGTAAAGGGTCATGTGTATGATTTTCTTTAATAAAGAAGAGGTTTATGTTGGATACTCAATGGAGGAATGTTCAAAGGTAAGAAGGATCCTAAAAAGTAAGAACATTAAATGTACCTACAAGGTTATTGACCTTTCAGATCGATGGCTAGGGCAAGGGACCACTAGAGGAAACTTTGGAAGTTTCGGAATGAACAAGAATTACGAAAAACAGTATGTAGTATCTGTTAAGAAAAAAGATGCGGAGAATGCAAAATATTATATTCATTCTGGTTTGTCTTCATAAACGTAAAGTAGAATCATAGAAATCACCTCTTTATTAAGTTGCCAGGGGAATAGTAAGTGTTTACTAAACAGATTGAATCGGAGAGATCGATTTGACTAAAACGCGGTGGAGCGAAAAACCTACTACACTTATCCCCTTGATTCTTAGTAATATCAAAGGCTTTGAGCCTCATGCTCGCCATGGGAAATTTGAACAAGGGCGGCAAGCTGCTTTGAAAAAAGAGCAAGAGTTATTAGAGCGCATGAAGCAATTACCACATTGTTTGTATCCATCAAAGGCCTAGTCACTGAAGTCGGTGGTTTGATGACCCATGGAGCAGTTATCGCACGTGAATATGGCATACCAGCAGTTGTTGGGGTGGAAAATGCCACCAAATTGATAAAAGATGGAGAGTGGATTCGTGTGCATGGTACAGAAGGGTATATCGAAATAGTGTGATTGTTGAATATGCTGGATTTTAATTTGTAGAACAAAGGAGGAAATAAAGTGGGTAAAATTATTGGAATTGAAATAAGCAGTCAGGAACCGGAAAAGGCAGTTAAGTTCTATTCAAATGTTTTTGGATGGGAATTTTCTGAGCCACATTGGGATTATTGGGCAATGTCTGAAGATAAAGGCTCTGAAAATAATTCAGGAATTAAAGGCGGTATCAGTAAAGGTCCTTCCGATTACCCTCACGGAACACGCATCCAAATAGAGGTAGATTCAATCGATGCAGCTATCTCTAAAGCTAAGGAAAATGGGGCAATGATCGTAAGAGAGAAGATGGAGTTTGATGAATTTTATCTGGCCTTTTTAGTTGATCCTACAGGAATTGGCTTTGGACTAATACAAAAGAAATATTGAAAAAATAGAAGAAACCAACTCTCCTATGGAAAAAGCTGGTTTCTGCCCATATTGAAATAGAGCATAGCAAACTAACCAATATAAACACCTTCACATGTTCCAGCAGCTGGTTCATAATAGCAGTGATTTTTAAACTGACCAGCAAAAGGCTGACCGTACCATGTAGGAGGGCATGGTGCATATGGGTTAAAATACCAAAGGGCATATTTTCCTGGGTGGGTTCTCCAATACTCTAATACTTGTCGAGCTAGCCTTCGTTCATTCGCCCTTGCAGGGTTGTAGAATAGATTCCCTTTTTGAACAGCTTCAAAAGAATAATTTCCACCTTGAACCTGAAAAATGACATCTTCCACTGATCTCAAACCTTTAAAATCCAAACAATTTGCGACTAGACGATTGACAATGACATTTCCCACATATAGCATGCCTTGGTTTCCTTCCCCTTCAGCTTCTGCTCTCATCATCCTTGCTATTAAGTCAATATCCGCATCTCGATATGCTACTCTCGGCATTTAATCACCCCAAATTTATTGTATGAAAAATTTGAGTTGAAATGACAGATATCCGTAATTGTTCCCGTTTTTCAATTTCAATGAGTATTGGCTGTTCATATTCGGTTGTCTATAATCATGAAAACTTTTGAAACCTAACGGAGCTAAAACCGTATTTAAGAGAGTAGAAAGATTGATGCATGAATAATATATTAGGGAGGAAAGTGAATATGGAGGATAAGAAATGCCTTAAATGTGGTGGTACTGAATTCGTAGAAGCTACAGATTATATGCCTGTTAAACCAAGCAAAATGTCCTTGAGTGGTTCAAACAAGATTTTCACATTTTGTCTAAAATGTGGAGAAGTTTTGTCGATTCGTATTGAAAATACAACTATTTTTAAAAAGTAGACAGACATTCCTGAATAAACCAACTTGGAAAAGAACAAGGGAAATTCTTATGGGGTTTCCCTTGATTATGATCCATCACTCCACCTTACATTCAGTATTCGGTGGAATCCAAAGTAGAGAGCAGCAAGAGCTAACAAAGGAGCAGTGTAATACAAAAATAAGTTATAATTTGTTTTGATACACAATACTGTTTTAGGAAGTGGTCAAAATACTGTATGCCATATTTTTGTTTATACTTGCAGGCTTAGCAGAAATCGGTGGGGGATATATGATTTGGCTATGGTTAAGAGAAGGAAAAGCCTATTATTGGGGAATCGGTGGAGGAATAACCTTAGCTCTATATGGTGTTATTGCTACATTTCAATCCTTTCCATCGTTCGGTAGAGTTTATGCTGCCTACGGAGGAGTATTTATTGTTCTTTCTGTACTTTGGGGATGGGGAATTGATAGAAAAACACCTGATTTGTACGATTGGGTCGGTGCAGGCATATGTTTAATTGGTGTAGCAGTCATATTATTAGCACCACGTCAATAATCGGAAATAAGGATGGGTGGGTGATTACAGCCAATGAA
>DLCS01000085.1:0-14182 GCA_002480735.1 Bacillaceae bacterium UBA7792
AGCTAACGGGAGTGATCGCAGACCTCCATTTTTCACCGACAACGGAGTCTGCTGAGAATTTACGCCAAGAGAATAAGCAGGAAGAAAGCATCTTTATTACGGGGAATACGGCCATCGATGCCTTAAAAACAACGGTAAAAGAGGAGTATCATCACGAGATTTTATCAAAGCTCGGAGATGACCGACTGATCCTTCTTACTGCCCATCGCCGTGAAAATTTTGGGGAACCCATGCGCAATATGTTCCGGGCAGTAAAGAGAATTGTCGAAGAACAAAAGGATGTCCAAGTCATTTACCCTGTTCATTTGAACCCGGTCGTAAGGGAAATTGCGGATGAAATTCTTGGGGATGACCCGCGCATCCATCTCATTGAACCGCTTGATGTCATTGATTTTCATAATTTTGCTTCGAGAGCCTATCTCATCCTAACCGATTCGGGCGGGGTGCCGGAGGAGGCTCCATCCCTCGGTGTTCCTGTACTGGTTCTTCGTGATACAACCGAACGCCCAGAAGGAATTGAGGCAGGCACGCTTAAGCTTGCTGGGGTCGAGGAAGAAACGATTTACCAACTTGCAACTGAGCTTTTAACTGACAAGGCAGCCTATGAAAAAATGGCCAAAGCCGTCAATCCATATGGAGATGGAGAAGCTTCGCACAGAATTTGCGAGGCCATCCGTTACTACTTCAACCAGACTGCCGAAAGACCTGAACCATATCATCCATTGAAAAACTGACCCCATTTGTGGTCAGTTTTTTGTGTGTTTCGCAATCCCCCGCCTTGGTCCACGCACTTCCTGCTTGGTCCAGTGCAATTTCCACCTGTCCCAGCCGTAATCCCCCGCCGAACTAACGCAATCTATAAACTCAACCATGCATACAAAGACCGAAACAGGAACATTCTAGTAAAAAAAAGAGGGTGTATACGTTGAAAAGACTAGTCATCATGCTCATTATGTTTCTTTTTCCACTGTCAACTCACGCTCAAAGCCTCCACCATCCTCCTCTCCCAGAGGAATCTCCACAAGCCAAAAGAGTTGCTATTGTGACCATCGCTAACAATTTTACCGAACAGGATATCCAGAAAATCCTTGAACCATACCAGGATATCGAGCTGAGATATACATACAAGCATGCCCTGAACGGTTTTTCTGTAAAAGGGACCCTCTCCTCTCTAGCAAAGCTGGCGAAATCAAATCATGTCGAGCTTGTCTCTCAGGTCCAAACCTATAAAACCCAACAGGAAGAAAACATCCGAATCATCGGCGGGGATGCGGTGAGAGGAATATACGATCAAACGAATCATCGACTGACGGGAAAAGGAATTACAGTAGGGGTGATTGATACAGGGATTGACTATCGCCATCAGGATTTGAGAAGAAACTATGAGGGTGGGCATGATCTGGTGGATCAAGACGCAGATCCAATGGAATCAGAAGGCCCAGACGGTCCGATCACTCTGCACGGTACCCATGTTGCGGGGATCATTGCGGCAAATGGAAAAATCAATGGGGTAGCTCCAGATGCCAAGGTGATTGCCTATCGAGCGCTCGGTCCTGGGGGAGCAGGGACAACCGAACAGGTCCTAGCGGCGATTGAACAAGCGATTAAAGATAAAGTCGATGTTCTGAATTTGTCCCTTGGCAATAGCATTAATGGACCCGATCTCCCGATTAGTCTTGCCCTGAATAAGGCGGCAGAAGAAGGTATTATTCCTGTCACCTCGTCAGGTAATTCAGGTCCAAATATGTGGACCGTTGGCTCTCCTGGAACAGCCGCAAAGGCCATTTCTGTTGGAGCTTCCACTCCACCCATGAAAATCCCTTATCTTTCGGTTGTAGGACTTTCAGAAAAAATTAGACTTGAGCCGATGCAGGGCTCACACGAATGGAAGCTTGATCGCTCCTATGAAGTCGTAGACGGAGGATTAGGCAAACCAAAAGAGCTTACCAACGTCAAAGGGAAAATCGCCCTTATCAAGCGGGGGAAAATCACTTTTACCGAAAAAGCCAACAACGCACTGCGGGCGGGGGCAGTTGCTGTGATTATTTATAATCATATTTCTGGGAGCTTTATTGGAAATCTTGAGGGAGAGGTAGATTTGCCCGTCTCTACAATTTCTAAGGAAGAAGGCAAGAAATTGAAGCAGCTCACTGAAAAGGGAGAGGCAGAAGCCCGTATTCATATAATAGAAGAGAAGGATTTATTGGCTGATTTCAGCTCACGTGGACCAGTGACCTCCACCTGGGATATCAAACCGGATGTCGTCGCACCAGGTGTAGCGATTACGAGCACGATTCCTGGCGGTTACTTGGCCCTTCAAGGAACAAGCATGGCCGCTCCGCATGTCGCAGGTGCAAGTGCCCTCATCAAGCAAGCGCATCCGGATTGGTCACCCGAACAAATTAAGGCAGCTTTAATGAATACAGCGAAACCAATTTCTGATCAAAAAGGAAATCCATATCGAACCTATGAACAGGGTGCGGGTAGAATTCAAGTAGAAGCGGCCATTAAGACGCAATCCCTTGTTATGCCTGGTTCCCTGCAATTTGGTAAGTTCAAGCTAGCTGAAGAGCCCCATTCCCATACACAGTACGTAACGGTGGAGAACGTCAGTGATAAGGTGCAAGTCTATTCCTTTGCCATACCCAAGAATGAAATTGGAATCCAGTGGGAAATGCCTTTTTCTTTTACTCTGAAGCCAAATGAAAAAAAGAGGGTGGCCATCAAAATGATGGTGGACCCAAAAGCCTTTAAGAAAAAAATCCATGATGGCACCATAGAATTGCAGGCAGGGTCTCAAACTTTCAGAATTCCTTACTTATATGTTTTAGAAGAGCCCAATTATCCAAGGGTTATGGGATTTGATTTTGGCGCTGGGGATGAACAAGGAACGTATCAGTATGAGGTTTACTTACCTGGAGGCGCCGAGGAATTTGGGATCGCCCTTTTTGATCCTGACTCCTTTCAGTTTGTTGGCTTTCTCGATACAAAAAGAAAGGTTGGAAAAGGACTTCTAAAGGAGACGATTGATAGAGAACGTCTTCCGGAAAGCGGCCTATATATCGCCAAAGTCTTTGCAAAGCGATCTGGAAAAGAGGATATGATCGAAACTCCCCTGTATATAGAAGAGATAGAATGAAAAGATCCGTACGAGTTTCATAAAAAATAGCAAAAAAATCTAAAAGAAAATTCTGAGAACAATACAAAAAAATAAATCAAGAAGGCTGGAAAAATAATTTTCGAATATTGTGTGAACATATTCAATTCTGGTGCTTGTTTGTGTGAGCTTTTTCACTACAAACGCATTGACATAAAAATGTCCCTATTGTATGCTTACAAAGGGTAAGAATGATAGGGTTTTCAACATCGTCATAGAACTTACCTTTTTGCTTGATTTTTTTTGGGAAATTGTTCTTTTCTCAGCCTTCTTACCATTCTCTTAAAGAGAGGATGCGTTCTAATATGAAACAAAAAAACCGCCACCCATTGCGAGCTTACGGCTTAATGTCCGCGATTCTTTCTCAATTAGTAGGGTCTGTATTGATTGGTATCTTCGTAGGAAGATGGCTCGATCGTCAATTCAGTACAGAACCATTATTCTTAATAATTGGATTATTGTTAGGACTAGCTGCAGGTGTGTACGCGATGCTGCGTTTAGTCCAACATTTCTATTCAGGAGAATAATCAAATATGCCGGATGTTAGAACAATTTTTCAACAGCATCAACGATACATATTTTTTTTGCTTTCATTTTATGTTCTTGGCTGGGGTTTTACTTCATATAAAACTATATTTCTGGGACTCGTTCTCGGAACTGCGCTCGGCTTGTTTAATATGTGGTTGCTTGCCAGAAAAGTAGACAGGTTTGGAGATGCGGTTATCAGAGGAGAGAAGGTTCGTTCTCTCGGAATGATTTCAAGAATGGCAACGGCTATTTTAGCAGTGGTGATTGCCCTTGAATATTCTAATCTGTTTCATCTGTACAGTGTGATTTTGGGATTAATGACACCATATTTTGTCATTATGATAAATTTTTTTAAGCAAGCTTTTCATTTACATAAATAGCGGAGAAGAGAGGTGAATACTGTGGAACATGGAGCTCCATTATATCATTTGAAAATTATGGACAACTTTACCTTAACGTTCAACTTGGCAAACGTATTAATGATAACAGTTGCCAGTGCCATCGTTTTTTTTATTGCTGTTCTTTCTACACGAAAGCTTGCCATGAAGCCAACCGGAATGCAGAACTTCTTCGAATGGATCATGGATTTTGTTAAAAATATCATCAACAGTACGATGGATTGGAAAGACGGTGGGAAATTCCATGTATTAGGAATCACCATTATCATGTATATTTTTGTTTCCAATATGCTAGGACTTCCTTTTTCAGTCTCCTATAATGGGGAACTTTGGTGGAAGTCACCAACAGCTGACCCAGTTGTTACATTAACATTAGCGACAATGATTGTAGCACTATCCCATTATTATGGGGTGAAGACCAAAGGTGTTGGCGCATATGGAAAAGAGTTCTTTAAGCCGTTCTGGTTTATGTTCCCAATTAAAATTATTGAGGAATTTGCAAACACATTAACGCTTGGTCTACGTCTTTACGGTAACATCTATGCAGGGGAAATTCTTCTTGGGTTACTTGCAGGAAGTCTTGCAACTGGAGTTGGGGGCACGATAGCAGCAATTATTCCAACGCTTGCTTGGCAGGGATTCTCAGTCTTTGTTGGCGCCATCCAATCATTTATTTTCTGTATGTTAACAATGGTTTACCTCTCACACAAAGTGAGCTCAGACCATTAATATAAAACCTGTTCATTCGAGTCAATTTTATAATATCAATAGTTAGCCATATCACGGCAGCAAATGCTGTATCCTAATGGCGATAAATCAAGATTATGAAATTGATTATGAACAAACAAAATAAATCATATTTTCTTATATTTAAGGAGGAACTCTATAATGGGTATGTTAGCAGCAGCAATTGCAATTGGTTTAGCGGCACTAGGTGCTGGTATTGGTAACGGTCTTATCGTATCTCGTACAGTTGAAGGTATTGCACGTCAACCAGAAGCACGTGGAATGCTTCAAACAACAATGTTCATCGGGGTAGCGTTAGTTGAGGCGATTCCTATCATCGCAGTTGTTATCGCATTCATGGTTCAAGGTCGATAGGCGCTGGAGCTAGACAATAGTAACAAAAATGGCGAAGATCATTCATGTGTAGCTTCGCCATTCCTTTATGTTCTTTTGGCAAAATATTAATTTTTTCTAAATGAAATGTTTACTAAATTCTTAGCAAGTATAAGGAACGACTCTTGAAGGGAGTGAATCAAGTCTTGTTAACAAACAGTCTAATCTTGGGTGCAGCTGAAACAGCACATAATGGCTTTAACGGTGGGGATATTTTATTCCAGCTTGTTATGTTTGCTATTCTGTTAGCATTGTTAAAAAAATACGCATGGGGTCCATTAATGGGAATCATGAAGCAACGTGAGGAACATGTTGCAAATGAAATAAATTCGGCTGAACAAAGCCGTGCGGAAGCACAAAAGCTACTTGAAGAACAACGCAGTCTTTTAAAGGAAGCACGTACAGAGGCGCAAAACCTTATTGAGAATGCGAAAAAGCAAGGCGACGTTCAACGTGAGGAAATTATCGTACTCGCTCGTACAGAAGCGGAGCGCTTGAAGGAATCTGCTAAGCTAGAAATTGAACAGCAAAAGGAAAAGGCTGTTGCAGCGATTCGTGAGCAAGTGGCTACTCTATCTGTCATGATTGCTTCTAAAGTAATTGAAAAAGAGCTTTCCGCCGAGGATCAAGAGAAGCTCATTAATGAATATATTCAAGAGGTAGGAGAAGAGCGATGAGTAGCTCAAGTATAGCAAAACGCTATGCGACTGCTCTTTTCCAACTTTCAAAAGAACACCAGCTTCTTGACCGAATGGAAGAAGAGCTTCGTGTAGTAAAAAATGTTTTAGTAGACAATGGCGAATTAAAGGCTGTCCTTAAGTCTCCTAAGGTTTCTATTGATAAAAAGAAAGAGATCATCAGCGGATCCTTTGGGGCAGTTCATCCATTTGTTTTGAACACATTATTAATTTTAATTGATCGTCATCGCGAGGATTACATCACGGATATGGCGGACCAATTTATTCAATTAGCAAATGATGATCGTGGAATTGCAGAGGCGCAGGTTTATACAACTCGTCCGATAACAGACGATGAACGTCAAGCACTTTCTGCATCTTTTGCTGCTAAGGTTGGAAAACAATCTCTTCGTATAAATAATATCGTTGATTCTAATTTGCTCGGCGGTGTGAAAGTCCGGATTGGAAACCGTATTTTCGACGGATCCTTAAGTGGCAAGCTGGAGCGTTTAGAACGACAACTGTTAAGTTAAGTTCGTAGATAGGGGTGAAACTCATGAGCATCAATGCTGAAGAAATTAGTGCGCTGATAAAAAAGCAAATTGAAAACTATCAGTCAGAAATTCAAGTGAGTGATGTAGGTACGGTTATCACGGTCGGTGACGGTATCGCTCGTGCTCATGGCCTCGACAATGTCATGGCTGGAGAGCTTCTTGAATTTTCAAATGGCGTTATGGGTATGGCGCAAAACCTTGAAGAAAATAACGTCGGTATCATTATTTTAGGACCTTTTACAGAAATTCGTGAGGGTGACGAGGTACGTCGTACGGGCCGTATCATGGAGGTTCCTGTAGGGGAAGAACTCATCGGACGTGTTGTTAATTCATTGGGTCAGCCAGTAGATGGCATGGGACCAGTAAACACAACAAAGACTCGTCCAATTGAAAGCCCAGCTTTTGGAGTAATGGATCGTAAATCGGTTCATGAGCCGCTTCAAACGGGGATTAAAGCGATTGACGCGCTAGTGCCAATCGGACGTGGTCAACGTGAGTTAATCATCGGTGACCGTCAAACAGGTAAAACATCTGTTGCAGTTGATACCATCCTGAACCAAAAGGATCAGGATATGATTTGTATCTACGTAGCAATCGGACAAAAAGAATCAACGGTTCGTGGACTCGTTGAAACTTTACGTAAAAATGGTGCATTAGATTACACAATTGTTGTAACCGCTTCTGCATCTCAACCAGCTCCATTATTATACCTAGCACCTTATGCGGGTGTATCAATGGCGGAAGAGTTCATGCTCCAAGGAAAACACGTACTAGTCGTATATGATGACTTAACAAAGCAAGCAGCTGCTTATCGTGAGCTTTCCTTATTATTACGTCGTCCTCCAGGTCGTGAAGCGTATCCAGGGGATGTATTCTACCTACACAGCCGTTTACTCGAGCGTGCTGCAAAACTAAGTGATGCAAAGGGTGCTGGTTCAATCACAGCTCTACCTTTTATTGAAACACAAGCAGGGGACGTTTCTGCTTATATTCCTACAAACGTTATCTCCATCACAGATGGACAGATTTTCTTACAATCTGACCTATTTTTCTCTGGTGTACGTCCAGCGATTAACGCAGGTCTTTCTGTATCACGTGTTGGTGGTTCAGCGCAAATTAAAGCGATGAAAAAGGTTTCTGGTACATTGCGTCTAGACCTTGCTTCTTTCCGTGAGCTAGAGTCTTTTGCACAGTTTGGTTCTGACCTTGACAAAGCAACAAAGGCAAAATTAGACCGTGGTGCTCGTACAGTAGAGGTTCTGAAGCAGGATCTAAACAAACCATTAAAAGTAGAAAAACAGGTTGCGATTCTTTATGCCCTCACTCGTGGGTTCCTAGATGATATTCCTGTACACGATATTCGTCGTTTCGAATCTGAGTTCCTAACATGGTTAGACCATAACCGCAAAGATTTGTTAGACCATATCGTCACAACAAAAGATCTTCCTGCTGATGATGATATGGCTGCTGCGATTAATGACTTCAAGAAGACATTCGCAGTAACCGAATAAGGTCTAACTTTAAGGAGGGCAAAAGCCAATTAAAGACAGAGAACGTCGTTTTCTTCTACATTGGCTTTTAGCCTTAACAATCTTTGAAAAGGGTGGTGAGAAGTAAGTGGCATCATTACGCGACATAAAATCACGTATAACCGCTACCCAGAAAATGGGTAAAATTACGAAGGCCATGCAAATGGTATCTGCTTCGAAAATGAGTCGTGCAGAGCAAAATGCAAAGGCATTCGTTCCTTATATGGACAAAATTCAAGAAGTAACTGCTTCAATCGCGTTAGGAAGTAAGGATGCAACGCATCCAATGCTGACCACTCGCCCTGTGAAAAAGACAGGCTATTTAGTGATCACTTCTGACCGAGGACTTGCTGGGTCCTATAACAGTAATATTTTGCGACAAGTATTCCAAACCGTAAAGGAACGTCATAAATCCAACGATGAGTTTGCGATTATTGCCGTCGGTCGTGTGGGTCGTGACTTTTTTAAGAAAAATGGCATGAATGTCGTTCTTGATATTGTCGGATTACCTGATCAGCCAAACTTTGCTGAGATTAAGGATATTGCTAGCAAGACTGTAGGAATGTTCTCAGATGGAACATTAGATGAAATTCACATCTATTACAGTCACTACGTCAATGCGATCAGACAGGACGTAACGGAGAAGAAGCTTTTACCGCTTACAGATATTTCTTCAAGCAATAAGCTTACTTCCTATGAATTTGAGCCGTCTGCTGAAGAGATTTTGGAAGTTCTGCTACCTCAATATGCAGAAAGCCTAATCTATGGCTCTCTCTTAGATAGTAAGGCAAGTGAGCATGCTGCCAGAATGACTGCGATGAGTAGTGCTACAGATAATGCGAATGAAATCATTCGAGCATTAAGTCTTAGCTACAACCGTGCCCGTCAGGCAGCGATCACACAGGAAATCACCGAAATTGTCGGTGGAGCTGCGGCGTTAGAATAATACTTATAAAATAGTACAGATAAATAGGCTAGAATTATCTGGCTTAGGCGCCAGCGAGGCGCCTCCGCATTTCGATTTGTCTAGCTTCAGGCGCTATCAAGGCGCCTTCGCATTTCTGATTGTCTAGCTACGGCGCCTACCCCCTCGAGGTCAGAAGCCAATCCGCCTTGAAGGTTACAGAACAACCTTCCAGTCGGCTTGTCTTCTGCTTGTCGGGGGTAAGCAAGGCGCCTTCGCATTTCTTATTAGGAGGGAAAAAGATGAACAAAGGACGCGTTGTTCAGGTTATGGGTCCGGTTGTTGACGTGAAGTTCGAAAGCGGTCAGCTTCCTGAAATCTATAACGCTTTAACTATCGTTAATAAAGCGCGTAACGAATCTGAGGTTGACATCAACTTAACTCTTGAAGTTGCCCTTCATTTAGGTGATGACACCGTTCGTACGATTGCAATGGCTTCTACTGACGGTCTTACCCGCGGTGTTGAAGTAACTGATACAGGTGCACCAATTTCTGTTCCAGTTGGGGACGTAACACTTGGTCGTGTGTTTAATGTTTTAGGTGACAATATTGACCTTGATGAACCAATCGGTGCAGAAGCTCGTCGTGATCCAATTCACCGAGAAGCACCTAATTTCGAACAGCTTTCAACAGAGGTTGAAATCCTTGAAACTGGAATTAAAGTAGTAGACCTTCTTGCACCATACATCAAAGGTGGAAAAATCGGTCTATTCGGTGGTGCCGGAGTTGGTAAAACCGTATTAATTCAGGAGCTTATTAATAACATCGCTCAAGAGCACGGCGGTATTTCTGTATTCGCTGGTGTTGGAGAGCGTACACGTGAAGGAAACGACCTTTACCATGAAATGACAGATTCAGGTGTTATTAAGAAAACTGCGATGGTATTCGGTCAGATGAACGAGCCACCAGGTGCACGTATGCGTGTTGCCTTGACTGGTTTGACAATGGCAGAATATTTCCGTGATGAACAAGGACAAGACGTTCTTTTCTTCATGGATAACATCTTCCGTTTCACTCAAGCAGGTTCAGAGGTATCTGCTCTTTTAGGACGTATGCCATCTGCCGTTGGTTACCAACCAACACTTGCTACTGAAATGGGTAAACTACAAGAACGTATCACATCTACTAACGTAGGTTCTGTTACATCTATCCAAGCGATTTATGTACCTGCCGATGACTATACAGACCCGGCTCCAGCGACAACATTCGCTCACTTAGATGCAACAACAAACCTTGAGCGAAAGCTTTCTGAGATGGGTATTTACCCTGCTGTGGACCCTCTTGCTTCTACTTCACGTGCTTTGTCTCCTGAAATTGTTGGAGAAGAGCATTATGAGGTTGCTCGTAGAGTTCAGTCCACCCTACAAAAATATCGTGAATTACAGGATATTATTGCCATGTTAGGGATGGACGAGTTATCCGACGAAGACAAAATTGTCGTTCAACGTGCTCGTCGTATCCAAGTATTTTTATCACAAAACTTCCACGTTGCTGAACAGTTTACTGGGCAGCCGGGTTCATATGTACCTGTAAAAGAAACAGTCAAAGGCTTTAAAGAAATTCTTGATGGAAAATGGGATCACCTTCCAGAAGATGCATTCCGTCTAGTTGGACGCATTGAAGACGTGATCGAGAATGTTAAGAGAATGGGCGTAGAGGTCTAACTCTAGACCAGGAGGGTAAAATATGAAGACGATTAAAGTCAGTGTTGTTACTCCTGATGGCCCAGTGTATGAATCAGATGTGGAAATGGTCAGCGTTAAAGCAGAAAGCGGAGAGCTAGGAATTCTACCTGGGCATATTCCAATGGTTGCACCGTTACAAATTAGTGCGGTCCGTCTAAAAAACGGAGGTAAAACGGAATTTGTTGCAGTCAGTGGAGGCCTATTAGAGGTTCGCCCTGAGCAAGTATCCATTTTAGCACAGGCTGCCGAAGTATCAGAAGACATCGATGTTGAACGTGCATTAAAAGCGAAGGAACGTGCAGAACAACGCCTTCGCGAACAAAAGCAGGATAACATTGATTTCAGACGGGCAGAGCTTGCACTACAAAGAGCAATTAACCGCATCAATGTTGCGGGGAAATAACCAATCCAAACACCTTTCAGTTATAGAACTGAGAGGTGTTTTTTTGTCTACTTTTGTCGGTTCGTGCCTAAACAAGCCATTGTTCTTGGTTATTCGAGTAACAGCGAAGAGGGATGCCAACCGATGAATTATTCATATATGTGCAATATGCCTGTTCAGAGGGAAAATAATAATTTGTTAAAATGTGAACATTTATTGACATTTCTCACATACAAAATATATGGAATAAGATTTAATGGATTATAATGGTTGTTAGTTTGAAGGGGGTTGTTAAATATTGGGTCTAATTTGGCGGGATTTGCATTAAAAATGAATAAGGAAGGGTTTCAAGATTCATAGCTTAAATGTGTCTAACCTTTGTCGACACAACTTTGTAACAATGTTATAATGAATTCGGTTACAAAATATAAGATTTAGAAAAGTTATACGACTTTGGAGGGAAGGGGTATGGAGCTTTTAAACTTATATCAGAATAACTATCTGATCGTGGTAGTGTTTCTATGTCTTGGGGTAATATTACCGGTTGTGGCGCTTACTTTAGCTAAATTGCTACGTCCGAAGCTTCCATCGGAAGCAAAGGCTACTACTTATGAAAGCGGTAACGATCCTTTTGGTGACTCAATTGTTCAGTTCAACGTCCGCTATTATCTTTTTGCCCTATTATTTGTGATTTTTGATGTAGAAACGGTGTTTTTATATCCATGGGCAGTAGCCTATGATAAGCTTGGGATTTTTGCTTTAATCGAAATGTTTATTTTCGTATTCATGCTTCTCATTGGTCTTGTGTATGCATGGAAGAAGAAGGTGTTAAAATGGATTTAAAATTAGAGAACATTTCACCAGAAGAGATGGCAGAGGTAGAGAGATCGGTGTTAATGGCCTCACTCGATCAAATAAAAGCATGGGCTCGGAGCAATTCATTGTGGCCAATGACATTCGGGCTTGCTTGTTGTGCCATCGAAATGATGGCTTCGAGTAGTGCGCATTATGATTTAGACCGTTATGGAACCTTCTATCGTAACTCACCGCGTCAATCAGATGTCATGATTGTCTCTGGGACGGTTACAAAGAAAATGGCGCCGATCCTTAGACGCTTATACGATCAAATGGCTGAGCCGAAATGGGTGATCGCTATGGGTTCCTGTGCAACTGCAGGAGGACCGTATGTGAAGTCTTACTCGGTCGTCAAAGGGGTAGACCAAATCGTTCCTGTTGATGTCTATATTCCGGGCTGTCCACCGAACCCAGCTGCGTTAATCTATGGAATCAATAAATTGAAAGAAAAAATCCGTTACGAGGCGAAAACTGGGAAGAAGGTGATCTAATCGATGAGCGGGGAAAAAGATCTAGAACAGCTAAAAAGAGAGGCTGCTGAAAAAGCAAAGGCCGCTGCTCTAGCAAAAAAGAATGCGAAGGAAGAACAGGAAGCAAAAGCCGCTGCAGAGCCTCCAGCAGAGGATGCTGATATAGCAAAGAAAAAAGCCGCCGCTGCCGCCAAGGCAAAGGCAGCCGCACTAGCGAAAAAGAAAGCCATGGAGCAGCAGGAAGCCGAGGCAACAGCGCCAGCGGAATCGGAAGCGTCAGAGGATGACGATATGGCAAAGAAAAAAGCTGCCGCTGCCGCCAAGGCAAAAGCCGCTGCAGCCGCAAAAGCAAAAGCAAATCGGATGGCCGAGCAGGCTGGAGATGCAGCAGGCGACGATGAAAAGGCAAAGGCAATTGCAGCCGCCAAAGCAAAGGCCGCCGCTGCTGCGAAGGCAAAAGCCGCTGCCAAAGCAAAACAAGAGGGCGAAGCAGCAGGTGATGATGAAAAAGCAAAAGCCATTGCTGCTGCGAAGGCAAAAGCAAAGGCCGCTGCTGCCGCAAAGGCTAGAGCCGCTGCAGGAGGAAAGGCAGAAGCAGCACCAGTTGAAGAAGTAAAGCCTTCAGTAAATCAGCCAACCCTTGATAAATATGTCAAAGTGATTGAAGAGCATCTGGGGAAAGAGGTTTTGGAAGAGTCCTATATTAATAGACTCTCAAAGGATGTTCCAACCCTGGTTGCCAAGAAAGACAGCTATTTTAAAGTGGCAGAGTTTTTGAAATATAATGAGCAGCTCGGCTTTGATTATCTATCGGAGCTGCATGGCGTTGATTATGAATCACATATGGAAGTCTATGTTCACTTGTATTCATACAAAAATAGCCAGTCGGTTGCCCTTAAGGTAAAGCTTGACCGAGATGAACCAACAATCGAGTCATTATGCTCTCTATGGGCTGGTGCAAATTGGCCTGAATGTGAGGCCTATGATTTATTGGGAATCAAATTCTCCAATCATCCAAATTTACACCGCATTTTCTTAGGTGAGGAATGGGTTGGTCATCCGCTTAGAAAAGACTATGAACCGTATGATGTGGAGGTGTGACCATGCTCAGAACAGAAGAATTGCTTTTGAATGTAGGACCTCAGCATCCTAGTACGCACGGTGTTTTTCGCCTTATTCTAAAAATTGACGGGGAGAAAATTAAAGAGGCGCAGCCGGTCATCGGCTACCTCCACCGCGGAACAGAAAAGCTGGCAGAAGACCTTCAATATACGCAAATCATTCCGTATACCGACCGCATGGACTATGTTTCTGCAATGACAAATAATTATGTAATCTGTCATGCAGTAGAAACGATGATGGGGATTAAGGTTCCGGAGCGGGCCGAATACTTAAGAGTGATGGCCATGGAGCTTGGGCGCGTCTCCAGTCATTTGCTATGGTGGGGGACATTTGTACTCGATTTAGGAGCGACAAGCCCACTGCTTTATGCGTTTCGTGAAAGGGAAATGATTCTAAATCTCCTTAATGAACTTTCTGGTGCTCGTCTGACCTTTAACTATATGCGTGTTGGCGGTGTCAAATGGGATGCGCCAGAGGGCTGGGTAGACAAGGTAAAAGAGTTCATTCCCCATATGCGTGAACAGGTTAAGGGATACCATGATCTCGTTACTGGAAACGAAATTTTCTTAAATCGTGTAAAAGGAATCGGTAAATACACGAAAGAGGATGCGCTTAACTACAGTTTAAGTGGTCCGAATCTTCGCTGCACTGGAGTAAAGTGGGATCTACGTAAAAATGAGCCTTATTCCATCTATGATCGCTTTGATTTTGATGTACCCGTGCGGGAGGAAGGCGACGTCTA
>DLCS01000085.1:14284-20791 GCA_002480735.1 Bacillaceae bacterium UBA7792
AGAAGGCGACGTCTTATCTCGCTATCATGTTCGCTTTGCTGAAATTGAAGAATCACTCAAAATTTTAGAACAAGCCTGCGAGCAATTCCCGGCAGAGGGGGAAATTATGGCGAAGGTGCCAAGAATCATCAAAGCACCAAAGGGAGAAGCATTCGTACGTATTGAATCTCCTCGTGGGGAAATCGGCTGTTACATAGCGAGCGACGGCAAAAAAGAGCCCTACCGCCTGAAATTTAGAAGACCATCATTTTATAATCTACAAATCCTGCCTAAGCTTTTAGAGGGAGAAAGCCTTTCAAACCTAATTGCCATTCTAGGAGCAGTTGATATTATCCTAGGGGAGGTGGATGGTTAATGGTACAAGATTTATTGCACTCACCAGCAGGGCTACAGAACTTTCTGATTTTCTTCGGACTTGCAGTCGTATTGCTTTTGGTTATTCTCGGCTTTGTAACATATGCCATTTTAGCCGAACGGAAGGTATTAGGATTTATGCAGCTGCGCTATGGTCCAAACCAAGTTGGGGGTCCGTGGGGGTTACTTCAAACGGTTGCCGATGTCTTGAAGCTTCTATTAAAGGAAGATACGATGCCGAAGCTCGTGGACAAACCATTGTTTATTATTGCCCCTGTCATTGCGTTTGCACCTTCATTTGTAGTCATTGCAACGCTTCCGTTTACAGACAAATTACAATTTGCAGATATTGGGGTAGGTCTCCTTTATTATATAGCGATTTCTGGACTAACAACGATCGGGATTTTGCTGGCGGGATGGTCATCCAATAATAAATACGCTCTTCTCGGTGGAATGCGTGGAGCCGCTCAGATGATCTCCTACGAAATTCCACTTGTGATGTCTGTATTGGGTGTCGTCCTATTAACAGGTAGCATGAACCTCAATGAAATCGTCGCTGCCCAGGAAAATGTCTGGTACATCCTGCTTCAGCCGATTGGCTTCCTAGTGTTCTTTATTGCATCTGTTGCAGAGCTTAACCGGGTTCCATTTGACCTTCCTGAAGCGGAAAATGAGCTAATCGCTGGTTACTTTATCGAATACTCAGGCTTCCGTTTTGCATTTTTCATGCTGGCGGAATATGTGTATATGTTTGCCATGGCAACACTGACAACCGTTTTATTCCTTGGAGGATGGTTGCCACCGTTTGATTTCCTTGGCTTCATTCCAGGAGCTGTCTGGTTTGCCTTGAAATTCTGTGCAGTCACATTTATTTTGTATTGGTTCCGCAGTACGTTCCCACGTATCCGGGCCGACCAACTGATGGAGTTTGGCTGGAAAATCTTACTCCCAGTCGCACTCGCCAATATCTTCCTAACCGCCATCCTAAAAGAGATCCTTAAACTCTTTTAAACCACAGTTCAAAAAGGTACCTGGTACCATCCGTGGACAAAATGCCGAAAGTGTCCACGTGGGGTGGACACGCAAAAGGGAAGATGAACACTTTCACATAAGGGGTGAAAAAACATGCTTGGATTAGCGAAAGGTTTAAAGTATACCCTTAAAAACTTAACGAAGGAAAAGCCGACCTACGATTATCCGAAGAAGCCAATTCCACTGCCGGATCGTTTCCGCGGCATCCAGAAGTTCTATCCCGAGAAATGTATTGTCTGCAACAACTGTGCGAATATTTGTCCAACAGATTGCATTCAATTAACGGGGAAAAAGCACCCGGATCCTTCCATTAAAAAGAAAATTATTGATACGTACGATATTAACTTTGAAATCTGTATCCTCTGTGACCTTTGTACGGAGGTATGTCCAACAGAAGCGATTGTCATGACCAACAACTTTGAGCTTGCTGAATACAGCCGTGATGAGCTATTCAAAAACCTTGAATGGCTGGATGAAAATGACGAGAATGTTCGGAAGGTGAATAAACCATGACGTTTTCAGGTGAATTACTAGCATTTATTATCCTTGCAATAACGGCGGTCATAGGCGGCGTACTTTTGCTCAATTTAAATAAGGTGGTCCACATGGTGGTGGCACTTATTTTGACCTTTGTTAGCATTGCCGGCATTTTCGTCATGCTTTCCGCTGAATTCGTTGCAGTCGTTCAAATTCTTATTTATGCGGGGTCGATTACGATCATCATGCTCTTTGGAATCATGCTGACTCGCCACCGCGAGACAACTGAGGCAAAAGGGGGAGGCCTACGGAAAATTCTCCTTTTATTAGGGGTATTAGGCTTTGCCTTTGCAGTTTATATTGGCATCTACAATCTAGACCTCAATCCACAGGAAAGCACGCTTCATGTAAATAATGTGGAGCAAATTGGAATGGCCCTGTATACAAAGTACATCATTCCTTTTGAACTCACCTCTGTTGTGCTGCTCGTGGCCCTAATTGGAGCGATTGTGTTAGCCAAGAAAGATGATGAAAAGGAGGCGAATAAGGAATGAGCTCAGTTCCCGTTTCAGCCTACCTGACACTAGCGTTAATTTTGTTTTGCATTGGTTTGTATGGGGCATTGACCAAAAGAAACACGGTTATCGTGCTGATTTCCGTCGAGCTCATGCTCAATGCGGTGAACATTAACCTTGTGGCTTTTAGCAAATATGGCATGATACCCTCGATCACAGGTCAAGTCTTTGCCTTATTTGCCATGGCGGTAGCTGCCGCTGAAGCAGCCGTAGGTCTGGCAATACTTATTGCCCTATACCGAAACCGCAAGACTGTAAATATCGATGAAATAAATTCGATGAAAAACTAGACTCTGCTCTCAATAGCAACAATGATTGAGAATAGAGCCTTTCTCAAAAACTAAGACCTGCTTGCTGCAGGCCTCAATCAAACGCGCGAAAGCTTGGGCTAACAACCAGGCAGCGTGTTCTAAAAGGGGATTGTGATATTGATGGAGAATGCATGGATCATACCGCTTTTCCCGCTTTTCTCATTTTTGTTCCTTCTTCTATTTGGGAAGAAGATGAAAGAAACGAGTGCTTATATTGGCATCTTCTTCACGCTCGCAGCTTTCATCTATTCCTTGGTGGTGTTGTTTGACCGCTTCAACCACCCGACGTTTAAAGCCGAAGCAAATTGGCTTTCAATAGGGGATGTTCAATTAACAGCGGGTTTTGAAGTCAATCAGTTAAATGCATTAATGCTCGTCATCGTATCGCTTGTCAGCTTTCTCGTACATACCTACTCAAAGGGCTACATGCACGGTGATGATCGCTTTCACATTTTTTACGCTTATTTAGGATTGTTTACCTTTGCAATGCTAGGGCTTGTTCTTTCCCCGAACCTATTGCAAACGTATATCTTCTGGGAGCTTGTTGGCGTCGGGTCCTTCCTCTTAATTGGTTTCTATTTTTACAAAGAGGAAGCGAAGGCCGCTGCCAAAAAGGCTTTTATCATGACAAGAATCGGAGATGTCGGCCTTCTTATCGGAATGATTCTATTATTCTGGCAGGTGGGCAGCTTCGAGTATGATGAGATTTTCCTCGCTGTTGAAAATGGAGCCGTTTCTGCAGGAATGATTACCCTTACGGCGATTCTAATTTTCATTGGAGCTGTCGGGAAATCTGGTCAGTTTCCACTTCATACTTGGCTTCCGGATGCTATGGAAGGTCCAACACCTGTATCGGCTTTAATTCACGCTGCTACGATGGTTGCAGCAGGGGTTTATTTAGTCGCTGCATTGTTCCCGCTCTTTACAGCGAGCAAGACAGCACTCTTGACCATTGCGGTCGTTGGAGCCATTACAGCAATATTTGCCGCGAGCATTGGCCTCGTCCAAACGGATATTAAAAGAGTACTAGCCTACTCGACAGTTTCACAGCTTGGCTATATGATGCTTGCGCTTGGTTCAGCTGGCTATGTAGCAGGGGTTTTCCACTTAATGACCCATGCTTTCTTCAAAGCCCTATTGTTCCTTGCTGCTGGTAGTGTAATCCATGCTGTCCACACTCAGAACATCGAAGAGATGGGTGGACTATGGAAAAAGTTGCGTCTAACGGGTCCGCTCTTCCTGATTGGAACACTGGCGATTAGTGGCGTTCCACTGTTCTCTGGCTTCTTCAGTAAGGATGAAATCTTAATTGCAGCCTGGGCACATGGCAATACCGCTCTGTTCTGGCTAGCTGTTGTCGCTGCCTTCTTCACTGCATTCTATATGTTCCGCCTTTTCTTCATGGTGTTTACGGGAGAAGCACGTAGCAAGATGAAGAATGTGCATGAATCACCAGCTATGATGACGTTCCCAATGATTGTCCTGGGAATCCTTGCTGTTGTCGCGGGCTACGTGAACACTCCTTGGTTTGGCACATTCCTTGGAGATTGGCTTGTAGAAGGAAATGCAGCTCTTGGACACGGTCATATTGAAGGACCAGCCTGGATTATGATCGTCGCAACGATTGTTTCCTTGCTTGGAATTTTCCTAGCATGGCTTATGTATGGAAAGAGGACACTTTCAAGAGATTGGCTTTCATCTCGAGCGCCATACACCTATAAGCTGCTATACAACAAATACTACATGGATGAGCTGTACGGCGTGACGGTTGTCAAAGCAACGAAATTCTTTTCCGTTTTCCTTAGCTATATTGAGGCCTTTATTGTGGAGGGACTCGTCAAGACGGTTGCCGGAATCGTTCAAGGCTTTGGAAAAATCGGCTCAAAAATCCAAAACGGTCAAATCCAAACGTACGGTACATTTGCCTTTGTTGGTCTAGCCGTCTTAATCGTCATTTATGCATTAACAGGGGGGTACTTAAAATGAATGAGTTCTTTTTATCCATCTTAGTCTTCTCCCCTTTAGTAGGAATCCTGGTGCTTGCCTTGTTGCCAAAGACACAGGAATCCAATATTAAGTTTGTTGGTTTTTTGGCAACCTTGCCAGCGCTCGTCTTATCGCTCTTTGCCTTTTTTCAACATTTAGGTGGAGGGAACATCGATCAGTACGATGTGAAGGTGAATTGGATCCACTTTGGCGATTTTGCTGAAATGGGTTTGTTTAAGATTGATTATGAGCTGGGATTGAATGGATTCTCTCTCATCTTAATCGTCTTAACAGCGGTGTTATCGACACTTGCAGCGATTGCCTCCATTCATATTAAGAAAGAATGGAAAGGCTATTTTATGCTCTTCCTACTTCTTGAGATCGGAATGCTCGGTGTCTTTGCGGCTCAAAACTTAATCCTGTTCTTCATTTTCTTCGAAATTACGATGATTCCGATGTTCTTCCTAATCGGAAAATGGGGTTATTTTGAAAAAGAGAAGGCGGCTTATAGTTATTTAATCTATAATGGCCTCGGCTCTGCGATTCTATTGATTGTGATCATGGTTCTGTTTGCCAGAACAGGCACCTCCAATATTGAGGCGCTGGCAAAAATCATGGCGATGGAGGATCCAGCCACGGTTTCGCCTTTTTCTGATTCATTAAAAATGGGTCTGATGATTGCCCTTCTCATCGCTTTTGGTGTGAAGCTGCCCATCTTCCCATTGCATACATGGATGCTTCGCGTGCACGTTCAAGCACCACCATCCATCGTCATGCTCCACTCTGGGGTTTTACTCAAAATTGGTGCGTTCGGTTTGATTCGTTTCGGAATGGGGATCTTCCCAGAGCAGTTTGAATCGCTTGCGGTGCTGATTGTCATCCTTGGAGTTGTGAATCTTTTATATGGAGCCTTCCTTGCATTCTTGCAGGAGGATTTCAAAATGGTTCTCGCCTATTCGTCGATTTCCCATATGGGAATTGTCTTGATGGGAGTAGGAGCATTAAATGAAGCCGGGATTCAAGGAGCGATTTTCCAGGTCGTTTCCCACGGATTAATTTCTGCCTTGCTCTTCTTCCTTGTCGGTGTATTCTATGAGCGTTTCCATACGTCCACCATTGCGAACCTTGGTGGAATGGCAAAAGGGATGCCACTTACAGCGGGATTCTTGTTAGCTGGGGCAATGGCATCACTTGGTCTACCAGGCATGTCAGGGTTTGTCAGTGAGTTCATGGCCTTCCTTGGATTGTTTGAGGAAATGCCAATCTTAGCGGCCATCGGATGTATCGGAATCATTATGACAGCTGTCTATTTATTGCGTGCCACACTGGGCATAACCTACGGCAAAGCCCATCGTGAATTTGCTGGAGTTACCGATTTGAAAGCAGCAGAATTTGTTCCAGTTTTAGTATTAACGGCGCTGATTGTGTTGATTGGCGTATACCCAAGTGTATTAAGCGAGCCATTGCAAGCCACACTTGAGACTATCATGCTTGGGTTAGGGGGTTGATTTGAATGGATTTGGATACAATTTTGTCATTTGAATGGGGTGCGATGGCACCGGAGTTTATCATTCTAGGTGTTGCGACCATTCTATCCATTGTCGACCTGTTTGCACCAAAGCATTTTAATCGAAGAATCTTGGGTTGGATTGGCTTTGCGGGGATTTTAGTAGCGCTCGGAGCGCTCATCAATTTAATCGAATTAGAGCCAATATCGATCCTATACGATACTTTTAGACTCGATTCTTTTGCCAAAGCCTTTAAGATTCTCT
>DLCS01000085.1:20845-43369 GCA_002480735.1 Bacillaceae bacterium UBA7792
GTGGTTGGCGCAGCCCTCGTCATGATTCTAGCCGTGAGCTATAAGCCGAAGGAAGAGATGGAAGAATTTAAAGGGGAATTCTACTATCTTCTACTGGCTGGACTCCTCGGCACGATGATGATGGCTTCAAGTGGGGACTTAATCACGCTATTTATTGGATTGGAGCTACTTTCTCTTTCCTCTTATATTCTTGCAGGAATCCGAAAAAAGCATTTGCCTTCCAATGAATCAGCGATGAAATATGTGATTAATGGTAGTATTTCAACGGCGATCACGCTGTTTGGAATGAGCTATGTGTACGGGTTAACGGGTACGACAAACCTAATTGAAATGGCTACTAGTCTGCCGAATCTTGCGGATTCACAATATATTTACCTGCTTGGCCTTGCCTTTTTCATGATTTTTGTCGGCTTATCCTTTAAACTGGCAACCGTTCCTTATCATATGTGGGCACCGGATGTGTACCAAGGGGCAGCAACACCTGTTACAGCCTTCTTGAGTGTTGTCTCTAAGACAGCAGGTTTTGTCATTGTCCTCCGTGTAATCTTGGTTATTTACTTGAATACACCAGCGGGAGCGTCTGGCGTCGATGCGACTACACGTCTATTAATCTCGGTTCAGAATTACATTGCTGTCCTTGCTGGAGCAACGATGATAATTGGAAATGTCATTGCCTTAAGACAACGAAACATAAAGCGATTATTTGCTTACTCAAGTATCGCACATGCAGGATACCTACTGGTCGCAGTAACTGCCCTTTCGACATTCATGTTTGATGCGTTATGGTTCTATTTAGGAGCATACCTATTTATGAACTTAGGGGCATTCGCAGTGATTCAGCTGATGACGGAGAAAACAGATAACGAAGATATCGGTCAGTTTGCCGGATTGTATCAGAGGTCACCATGGCTAGCTGTTGCTATGGGAGTATTCATCCTCTCACTAGCCGGAATTCCAGGAACAGCTGGCTTTATCGGAAAGCTGAACATCTTCATGGGGGCTTTAATTCAAGAGCCAGCCCATTATGTACTAGCTTCCGTCATGATCGCGACAACGGTCGTATCGTATTTCTATTATTTCGGTATTTTAACGCAGATCTTTTTCAGACCATCTGCTGTCGAAGCACCAACCGAAAAAACAAAAATGCCAGTTGGACTTGGTGTCGTCATCGGGCTTTGCGTCATCGCAACCATTTTCTTTGGTCTATTCCCGAACACTGCGTTGGATTTCTTCCATACGAATTTCAATGGCTTTAATGATTTTTTAAAGTAGTCTGACGAGGGGGAGTCAGATTAAACAAGGGGTTCTATATAGTTCGTGAAAAGAAGGGGAAAAGGGGCCCCTTCTTTTTCTATGGAGTAAGAATATTGTCAAACCCAGTCCAATTAAAAGTCGATCTTCTTTCAAGTCAATCGTGAAACCTTTCCACTGCATATTCGTCAAATAGGGAGGCATCCTTTATTACATACCAAAGGAGGGATGGACCATGGTCTCAGGCTTTGGGCACCAAGCTTTAATTAGCATTATTTCCCACCTAGTTTTTATTGCGATCGCATGGTGGGCATTACAAAGCATAAATTACGAAAAATTGCTTCGGGGAAACCATGTATTCCAAGCACGGGTACTTTTTATATTATTATCCATTGTCATCGGTTCAACCGTCAGTAATTTTTTCCTCGATTACTTACTATGGTCACAGCAGTTACCCATGATATTCCAATAAGGGGTAAATTCCTATAGAAGTCAGGGCTTATAGATTGTATTAAAAGGGAAAATATCTAGTAAAGATAGGCCTTCATACCTTTTCTAATTATGAGGATATTCGGTACAATTCTCTTTGTGTGAATAAATCCGACAATTGGGATATTGTCAAAAACTGACGACTCGTTTTTTGTATGCTCTGTCTCGCCTTGGTAACAATGATACTAAGGGGAGGAATACAAAATGGGGAAAAAAATCATTGCATTATTCACATCAATTGGTATTATTGGAGTTCTTTTGCTGTATGTAAATGGGAAAATAGCGATCGCAAACGAGAATCAGGACCTATTGACACTAGTGACAATTTTAGAAAGTGAGAATATAGATATCAATGGATGGTCTCTACACGCAAGGGAAAAATATGAAACAAAACGGCTAGAGGATGTACAAAAGCATGTCGAGCAGCTCAAAAAGAATTTTCCAGATTGGACATGGAGGATTTCCTCTGACGCTAAAAAGTGGCAAGCCATCGCTTCTCGAACGTCTTCCGAAGGAATAGAAGAGAGCATTCAAGTTTTATCTACCCTCACAACACAAAATCCACAAACTTACATGATTTATGAAGCCCGTGGCAAGAATTTTACGGGAAAAACAGAGCAATTTATTAAAGAAGATGTAACAAGGAAAATTTCTGACATTTTTCGTGGAAATACCACATTTTTCTCTTGTATAAAAGGTGAAATCAATGATAAGATGAATACGACTTTGCCTTTTACTGTAAATAAGATACTTGACAAGTTTCAGGCAGTAGAAATGGAGTCCCTAAAAGAAACAAATTTTATCTCGACATCTGCCTATTCGCCATTATTGGCCAATGGTTTGAGGACAACCAAGAATAACATGAATTTGCAGCTAGGAGTTCGGGCAGAAGGATTAGGCGCCAAAACGACCCTCGTAGTTGGCACACCAATCATAACGATTGAATATTAATATAGAGAAATTGGACGCGGAGGGGAATACACTTGGAAAAAATCATCGTCCGCGGCGGTAGAAGGCTTAGCGGTTCTGTGAAAGTAGAAGGAGCAAAGAATGCAGTTTTGCCGGTTATTGCCGCAACATTATTAGCAAGTGACGGAAGAAGCGTAATTCGGGATGTACCAACTCTCTCCGATGTGTACACGATCAATGAAGTATTACGCTATTTAAACGCCGATGTGGAGTTTAAAAATAACGAAGTCACTGTTGATGCATCACGCGAGTTAAACATTGAAGCACCCTTTGAATATGTACGAAAAATGCGTGCTTCTGTCTTAGTTATGGGATCACTACTTGCAAGAAATGGCCGTGCTCGTGTCGCCTTGCCAGGTGGTTGCGCCATTGGTTCTAGGCCGATTGATCAACATCTCAAAGGCTTTGAAGCAATGGGAGCAACGGTGAAGGTTGGAAACGGCTTTATTGAAGCAGAGGTAGATGGCCGCCTTCATGGAGCTAAGATTTATTTGGATTTCCCGAGCGTAGGAGCAACGGAAAATATTATGATGGCTGCGACCCTAGCACAGGGTACAACCATTTTAGAAAATGTGGCGAAGGAACCAGAGATTGTTGATTTAGCCAATTTCCTCAACAAAATGGGGGCAAAGGTTCGCGGTGCTGGTACAGGAACGATTCGAATTGAAGGTGTCGACGTCCTATTTGGCGCAGACCATACGATCATTCCTGATCGTATTGAAGCAGGTACCTTCATGGTAGCGGCTGCCATTACAGGTGGAAATGTCCTT
Organism: Bacillaceae bacterium UBA7792; assembly: GCA_002480735.1. Taxonomy (GTDB): domain Bacteria; phylum Bacillota; class Bacilli; order Bacillales; family Cytobacillaceae; genus Robertmurraya; species Robertmurraya andreesenii. Next base: position 24,325 of record DLCS01000085.1, read on the forward strand.
GTCAAAGGAGCTGTTCCTGAGCATTTAACCTCCCTTATTGCAAAAATGGAGGAAATGGGAGTTATTTTTGAAGAGGAAGCGGAAGGGCTAAGAGTGCTGGGGCCTGAGCGCCTAAGAGCGGTTGATATTAAAACGATGCCACATCCAGGCTTCCCAACGGATATGCAATCTCAGATGATGGCGTTGTTACTCAATGCCCAAGGAACAAGCATGATTACAGAAACGGTCTTTGAAAATCGTTTCATGCATGTCGAAGAATTCCGCAGAATGAACGCAGATATCAAGATTGAAGGTCGCTCCGTTATCTTAAATGGCCCTTCCAATCTTCAGGGAGCGGAAGTAGCGGCTACCGATCTTCGCGCTGCAGCTGCTTTGATTTTATCAGGCTTAGTTGCAGAAGGAACCACGAGAGTGACAGAGCTGAAGCACCTGGACCGTGGCTATGTTAACTTCCATCATAAGCTAGCACGTCTTGGTGCAGATATTGAACGTGTTAATGACATGGAAGAAAGAGTTGCGATTCAAGAGGCTTATATTGCTGATTTAAATGCATAAGAACTACCAAAAACCGTGAAATGGTCTCACCATTTGCGGTTTTTATTTTTGCTTTCAGAATGGCGGACTTTTTTTCTCACCATAAGATATTGTGGATGAGACTTGCGGAAATTATACACATTTTTAGTTCTATTGGCTTGTCCATTCCCATATGTATAAGTGAATACAAACTTACATATGGAGGCTCTAGCATGAAAAATATGAAACCAATCGCCGTTTTAGCCGCAGTACTATTTGCCGTCACACTGATCATTCCGACAGCACTGGTCCTCCCTTTTATGGAAAAAACAACGGGCAAGCTTGATGAGGATCTTGAAGGGAAAGAAATCAAAGTGGAATCAAACGAGCCCGCTATTGAGGTAGCGGTTTATCGTGCCGGTCAGGAAAAGATTGAGAACCTGCCGCTCGAGGAATATATTGTAGGGGTTGTCGCTGCGGAAATGCCAGCAGATTTTGAATTAGAAGCCCTAAAGGCTCAGGCGATAACAGCAAGAACTTATTTTGCTTATTTAATGAATGGGGAAAAAAAAGGTGTTCCTGAAGGTGCCGATGTGACCGATACGGAAAATCATCAAGTGTATAAAAGTGATGAAGAGTTGAGGAAGCAGTGGGGAAAAGATTATCAATGGAAGGTGAAGAGAATTCGGGAAGCTGTTCAAGCGACAAGCGGACAAATTTTAACCTATGAGGGAGCCCCGATATATTCGGCATTCTTCTCAACAAGCAACGGCTTTACGGAGAACTCTGAGGATTACTGGTCGAGTCCACGGCCGTATCTAAAGAGTGTGGAAAGTCCATGGGACGTCAATACGGAAAAATTCAACGGGCAAAAGGTAGTATCTATTAAGGAGTTCGAAAAAAAGCTCGGTGTAAAGCTGACAAATAGTAGTGAAGTTGGCAAGATCCTCGAAAGGACAAAGGGTAATCGCGTCGGAAAGGTCGATATCAACGGCAAAGTATTGACCGGAAAGGATATCCGGGAGACACTCGAACTAAAATCCTCCGACTTCACCTGGGAACGAAAAGGAAAAAACATCATCATTAATACAAAGGGCTTCGGTCATGGAGTAGGAATGAGTCAATTCGGGGCAAACGGGATGGCCAAAGAGGGAAAGACCTATAAAGAAATTGTCCAGCATTACTACCAGGGAGTTCAAATCGACACCGGGACCAACCTCCTCGCCAAAGTCACCGCTAAAAAATAACAGGCTCTTAAAGAATAGGGTACAGGATCCAAGCGATTCGTGTACCCTATTTTTGTTTGTGAGGGTAAAAGTTGAGTATACGGCTTATTGGCGCCTGAATGGAGAGAGAATAGCGAGAAAGAGTACTCAATAGGGGTCATTGGCCCCTGAACGGATGGAGAAAAGAGAGAAAGAGTGTCCAATAGGGGGTATTGGCGCCTGAACGCCGAAGAAAAAAACCGAAAGAGTACCCAATAGAGGTTACTGGATACTACACCCAGTTAGAAAAGAGCTCAATGGCCCAATATTTGCTCTCCTTAATTCCCCGCAAAAAATCCGCTAAACCACCGAAACCCATGCCTCCGATAGCCTCGCATAACAAAATAATAAGCCACTAATACCCCAATCGTATCCTTGACAAAGTCAATGACGGTTGCAGAGCGGTATGGAACAAAGGATTGATGGAATTCATCGAGCAGGCCATAGCTAATTGCAATCCCTGCACAAACCATGCTCAAGCCCCTTGAAAATCGACCGCTTGTTAAAAAAGCCGCAACTAGAAGTAAATACAGGATTGCAAACTCCACAAGATGCATGGACTCTTTGAAAAAGCGGTCAACGGAAGAGTCTGGGAGCTCCACGACAGCATTATGCGGCAAACTTGAAAGAATCCAAACCAATAGCATGTAAGCAAACGGCAGTAGCCTCACAACCCATTTCAAAAATTTTTTCATAATAATTTCCCCTATCCAAAAGGTCTTTTCCTACGAAAATGGTTATGAAATGGCCTTACAACCGGCCATTTCGTTTCATACTAGGTGTGCGATACGTATGGAATAAGCAGCGCTTTTTCCGTATTCTCAAAGATTGCTTGATAGTAACTATACTACTACTTTTTTGGTTCAACAAAAATTTTTTAAAAAAAAGCGCCTTACATGAATAATCTTAAAGACTTTGTCGAAAAATAAACCAAAAAAAATTTTTTACAAATGTATATATTTGGCTCAATCTGTTCAGAATGGTTGCTGAGGTGATGAAAAATGAGAGAGGAAGAAAAGAAACGATCTTCTCAAGATTCAAAGATTAAGCGCTTCATGAAAAAGCGTTGGGTGTACCCAAGCCTATATATTGCAGGCGCTGCAATCATTCTAACCGCGGTTCTCTGGTTCCAAAACAGCAACAATGCCGATAACGACAAACAAATCGATTACAAGGCTACTGATCTTTCAGGTAAGAAGTTCCAAGAGGATGCTCTGGAAGTTAATAGGGCGATGGAAAACTTCTCTATGCCGGTAGCAGATCCAGATTCTGTTGTCATTCAAAAAGAGTTTTATGATTTTGATGGCCCAGAAGAAAAGCAAGAAGCAGCATTGGTTTCTTACAATAATAGCTATCGTCCAAATACGGGGATAGATATTACGATGGAAAATGGCGAAACCTTTGATGTTCTGGCTGCCTTAAGTGGTAAAGTAACAAGTGTACGAGAGGATGCACTTCTCGGCAATGTAATCGAAATCGAGCATGACAAGGGTATTGTAACACAATATCAATCCGTTACGGATATTGGTGTGAAGGTTGGGGACCAGGTCGAACAGGGGCACATCCTTGCAAAAGCAGGAAAAAGCTTATACAACGAAGAAGCTGGAACACATTTGCATTTCGAAATCCGCAAAGATGGGGTAGCGGTTAATCCAATTGACTACTTCAACAAGCCGTTAAGTGCCTTACAGGAAGCAAAAGTGACCGAAGGCAAGGAAATTGATGATAGCGGAAAAACAGATGATTCAGCAAAAGAGGAAAAGCCAGCACCTAAAGAAGACAAGTCGAAAAATGCTGATGATAGCAAACAAGATAAGACTAAAGATGATGATGCAACATCTGACGAAGAAGACGCTGATAAAGCAGACTCTTCCGACGCCTAATAATATCCAAAAGATAGGGAACCCGCTTAGTTGCGGGTTTTTTCTTTTTTAAGAGTACATTTCCTAGCTCCATTTAAAATAGCACGGAAACACCGACTTTCTTCTCAAACACCGACTCATTAAGATAGGCGCCATTTCTATTAAAGGATTTCATGCCGTCAAAAAAATACCCCTCTGACATATATCAATCCGAACCGACAAATTTCTCGGGAAATAATAGAGTTGACGTCGATTTAGAGCGAAGGATTTAATGGAGCGGCTTACGATATTTAAGCAACCCCGAGGGTAATTCCCCGCAAGCGACGGAAAAACAGGGTTTAGCTCGGTCTAAACTCCTGCAAATTGATTGACTTTTCGAAAAAATCACCTTATGCCTTGTCCCTATTGCCTTTTTCGTGCATATTCCTTAATCCAAGCTAATAAACTGTTACAAACCTTACAAAGAGAGTGTTTGAGGTGAGGGGTCGTTTGAGGATGAGAATGCATATATAGTTGGGGACCTGATTATTTCCTGAAATTCAGAAGGCAACGTGCTTTCTGACGCACTTTTTGTGCGGTAGGCAGTACTTGATGAAGCGATGAAAGCGAGTCTCATTTCACACTTCTCACATCCAATTTAGGGAGGGCGAGTGGTGTGCACGATTACATCAAAGAGAGAACTATCAAGATTGGAAAGTATATCGTGGAGACGAGAAAAACGGTTCGCGTCATAGCGAAGGAGTTTGGCGTATCCAAAAGTACAGTCCATAAAGATTTAACAGAGAGGCTTCCTGAAATTAATCCAGAGCTAGCTAATGAAGTTAAGGAAATCTTAGATTACCATAAATCAATTCGCCATTTGCGTGGTGGTGAAGCAACAAAAATGAAATACAAGAAGGAGGAGCTAGAAAGCGAGCCCATTCGAAAGTAAAGGCTAGACGGCCGTTTTAATGAACGAACCAAAATGAATACGGAGATCTTCCTTGAAAATATTTAGCAAAGTGTCAAACAATTTTTGACAAATTGTTACTTTATTTTTAATAAGTATGGTAAAATAGTCAATTAGGATATAGTGCATTTATAAAAACAACAACAGGTGATACGTAAGTGCTATTCTTAGGAATTTCCTAAGGGAAGTATTTTGAAGGAATAGATTGGGATATTTTCAAGGAGGAAACGAAAAGCATGCTCGCTAGGGATATTGGAATTGATTTAGGAACTGCTAACGTGCTGATCCATGTAAAAGGGAAAGGCATTGTGCTGAACGAGCCATCTGTGGTGGCGATTGACAAGAATAACAATAAGGTACTGGCTGTCGGTGAGGAAGCAAGACGAATGGTGGGTCGTACTCCGGGAAATATTGTGGCGATTCGACCACTTAAAGATGGAGTTATTGCAGACTTTGACGTGACAGAGGCGATGTTAAAGCATTTTATTAACAAGCTGAATGTCAAAGGCTTTTTGTCAAAGCCACGGATTCTTATCTGCTGTCCTACAAACATCACAAGTGTAGAGCAAAAAGCGATTAAGGAAGCCGCTGAAAAGAGCGGAGGAAAGAAGATTTACTTAGAGGAAGAACCAAAGGTAGCGGCCATCGGAGCAGGGATGGATATTTTCCAGCCAAGCGGAAATATGGTCGTCGATATCGGCGGAGGAACGACAGATGTCGCGGTATTATCAATGGGAGACATTGTAACCTCTGCTTCCATTAAAATGGCTGGAGATAAATTCGATAGTGAAATTCTTCAGTATATCAAACGTGAATACAAGCTGCTCATTGGGGAGCGAACAGCTGAAAATATTAAGATCCAAATTGGTACGGTATTTCCGGGCTCTCGCAAGGAAGAAATGGAAATCCGCGGGCGTGACATGGTTTCTGGTCTACCTAGAACGATTACCGTCAATTCTGAGGAAATTGAGCTGGCTCTTCGCGAGTCTGTTTTCGTCATTGTTCAAGCGGCAAAGAGCGTTTTAGAGCGCACTCCACCAGAATTATCAGCTGACATCATTGACCGCGGTGTTATTCTAACAGGTGGGGGAGCCCTTTTACATGGCTTCGACCTACTGTTAGCAGAGGAATTAAAGGTGCCTGTGTTGGTTGCCGAGAACCCAATGGACTGTGTTGCAGTTGGGACGGGCATTATGCTTGATAACATCGACAGGATTTCTAGTCGAAGATTCGGCTAGGCCGCAATCGATATGAAAACAGAGCCTTTGGCTAAAAAACTCATCGCGTAGCCGCGTGTATCAACAGCTCTAGAAGGGTGATGAGGACCGGTGAACGAACTGGTACTTATCACCATTTCTTATTTCGAGAAAAAATATAATGTTTATTTGACTGATTTTTTTTATAATAGGAATATATGGCTTATTTACGAGGACAAGCAGGACTCTTTTTTCAGATGCATCAAGAAGTATTTGGTCGTTTGAAGGGTTTCTAACGGATATGCGTTTGAAAAAAGAGTCCTTACGATGGGGTGAGCGAATGTTTAGAGGATTTTATACGGCTGCATCAGGGATGCTTGCACAGCAGCGCCGAACAGAAATGCTAACGAATAATATGGCCAATGCGAATACGCCAGGCTATAAAGCGGACCAATCATCCTTGAGAGCCTTCCCAGAAATGCTGCTGAAGCGCTTTGACAAAGAGAAGGTGCCAACTGAAAAAGGCTTGAATCTCCCTTTTAACAAAACGGTAGGATCGGTTAATACGGGTGTCTACATGCAGGAGGTCATGCCAAAGTTCATTCAAGGAGATTTGCAGGATACGGGACAAACGACAGACCTTGCATTAGTGGATATCATCATGCCTCGAAACCAGGAAACAGGCGTTAACGGCAGCGTCTTTTTCACCGTGCAAAATGCGGCTGGGGAGATTCGCTATACAAGAAATGGTGACTTTACTTTAGATGGACAAGGCTTCTTAACAACCGCGAGCGGAAATTATGTCCTTGATTCGAATGGAAATCAAATTCAGCTGTCCAGTGACCAATTCACCGTAAACGAAAATGGGATGCTGCAAGGGGCAGCTGGAGAAACAGCATTCTTAGGAATCAGCTATTCAGCCGATCCATATAACCTCATCAAAGAGGGAGATGGCCTCTATCGCACAGGTGATGGAGGAGCTTTAGCGGATGCCCGGGGAGCAGAGGGTGTTCAATTTTCACTGCAGCAAGGAAAATTAGAAAGATCCAATGTAGATATGAGCCGTTCCATGACGGATATGCTAACGGCCTACCGGGCCTTTGAAGCGAATCAAAAGGTATTACAGGCCTATGATAAAAGCATGGACAAGGCTGCCAATGAGGTTGGAAGAATCGGATAAGCGTTAGGCTGAAAGGAGGTTAAAGCATGAATCGGACGATGATCACGGCAACGAATACATTATCACAGCTGCAAAAGCAATTGGACATCATCTCCAACAATATGGCGAATATTGATACGAATGGCTTCAAAAGGAGAGAGGCAACCTTTACTGAACTAATGTATCAGCAGTTTAATAATCAGCGCAATGTGGCGGCGGAAGTAAATCGCCTTACCCCAAATGGCATTCGTCAGGGCACTGGGGCAAAGCTTGCACAAGCTCAATTGGTGATGACACAAGGGCCGATTAAGTCGACGGATCGCCCGCTGGATACCGCTTTTACAAAGGAAAATCAGCTCTATAAGGTGCTTGTTCAAACCGAAGCAGGGAGCGAAATTCAATACACACGGAATGGAGCATTCTACTTATCCCTCGTCGGCGAAAATGAGCTCGCTCTTGTGACAGCTGATGGCCATTCTATTGTCGATGAAAATGAAAATCCCATTTACATAACGGGAGAGCCGAAGGATTACAGTATTGATCCGAATGGTAGACTGACCGTGACAAAGACAGATGGGACGGTTCAAGCCTTTAATCTCGCCGTCGTCCAGGTCAACAAACCTCAGTTCCTAGAGTCAAAAGGGAATAATCTGTACGGCCTGCCAACGAATTTTGCCCAGTTGAATGTAGGGCTGGAGGAGATTTTTACCGATTTAGTGGGTCCTCTTCGAAATGAAATCGGGATTCAACAAAATGCCCTAGAATCCTCTAATGTCGATATGGCAAAGGAAATGACGGACCTTATGAATACCCAGCGCACCTATCAATTTCAATCGAGGTCCATAAGCATCGCTGATCAGATGCTTGGGCTTGTGAACGGAATTCGTTAAAAAAACCCGCCTTAAAAGAAGGCTTATTTTCAAAATTGTTTTCAAGGAGAAAAATCATGTCGGTAAACAGCCAAACACGAGAGCAACACAAACAGGCAAAAAAGGAAAAGCTTGGGCAGGCTAAGACAGAGTCTGCACAGGGCGGAAAGCGGAAAAGGATTCGCATTCGGCTTATTCCATTATGGCTTCGTCTCATTATCCTCTCGTTGTTCATCGTGGTAAGCGTGATTCTTGGAGCAATATTTGGCTATAGTGTGATTGGAAATGGTGAGGCAAAGGATGTCTTTCAAAAATCAACCTGGACTTATATTAGGGACCTGATTGAGCATAAATAAAATCGTTTTTGAATATGAGTTTACTACTCCTTATGGGAAAAGTCGGCATTTGTCGGCTTTTTTTGCGTTTGATCTGCCCTTGCGTAATGGAATGACTTCACTTACAATAGGGATATAAAACCTAGTATTAGTAGGAGGTACTAATAATAATGCTTGATATTCATCAGATTAAAGAGATCATCCCACATCGCTATCCCTTTTTACTAGTGGACAAAATATTGGAAGTCGAAGAAGGAAAAAGAGCAGTCGGTATCAAGAATGTGACAGCCAATGAGGAGTTTTTTAACGGCCATTTTCCTGATTATCCAGTTATGCCAGGAGTTCTCATTGTTGAAGCCCTCGCACAGGTAGGAGCAGTGGCTATTTTAAAACAGGAAGAGAATAGAGGAAGATTGGCTTTCTTCGCAGGAATCGACAATTGCCGCATAAGAAAACAGGTCAAACCCGGTGATCAACTACGTTTGGAGGTAGAGTTAACCCGGGTGCGTGGGTCGTTTGGGAAGGGCAAGGCAATCGCTACTGTGGACGGGGAGGTTGCTGTAGAAGCTGAAATTATGTTTGGCTTAGGTGAGAAACAGGAATAGAGAGGAAGAAACCCGTTGCTTTTTGTTTTTTTGAAAGCAACAATGTTTGCGAAGAGATCCTTAAATTTTAGTGTAAGATTTTTTCCATTTGGGGCATCCTAACATCAGACCGTGGTTTAGGTCAAATTTTTGAAGAAGAGAAAGGGGCTTTTTACTTATGATGAAAAAGCTTTTGGCTTTGTTAGGATGCTCGATCTTGTCCCTAATGGTCATGGCTGGTTGTGGGAACAATGACAATGATCAGAACCCACCACCTGAGAACAATAATGGGGATATCAATGGAAACTTAAATGATAACAATAACGGGACAAACGTTACTCCTAACCGTGGCAACAACAATGACAACAATGATGAGAACCTGGATAACGATAAGGATATGATGAAGGACAATAACGACCCGGGTGAAGATATCATTGAGGATGATTTAGATGCAAAGGATAAGGATAATAAGGATCGTTAGGACATGGAATGGGACAGGGTGAGAACCTGTCCTTTTTGCGTCGAGCGGTTATTGTAGACGTTGAATATGGACATATTTGCAATTAAATAATAATTGTGATAGGCTTTTTCACAATAGTGGTCTAGAGAAGCTGTTAAGACTGAACCTTTTTAAGGATTTTCCTTGGGTTTTGTGTCGAGATATGTTAGAATTTAGTATTGGATTTCATGAATTTTTTGTCATATTTAACTTATTGTGATAAAGTAAAATAAGTATTTTGCTTTGTTGCCAATGTTTCTGCCTCGCATCGATGATATTGCCAAAGTCAGTTTCCGGTTTTAGATAAAGTTTGGGGGGTACTTTTACCAGAATGTTTAAAGATCTTTCACCAGGCATTAAAATTAGTATTACACGCTCAATCACAACCACGTTCGAAAATTATATGAACGATATTGGTTGGGACGAAAATAAATTTAGTATGGAGAAATTTGTTGACGAGTGGCGGAAGTATATTAATTCGAACTCATCCTGGTATGATAAAATAAGCGATGATATTAAGAACAACTCCGTTTTTCATGAGGAGCTAGCTGCAAAGATTAATGAAACCATCGACAAAATTCTATCTGAGGAGCCAACAAAGGAGCAGATGGAGGAAATCGAGAAGCTTCAAAAGGAGCTTGGGGAGGAATATGATTTCTCCTGCAAAACCGAAGCCAAATATGTGATTGATTTGCTTAAAAAAGAAATAAAAAAAAAGCGGAACAGCTAATGCCTGCTAGCGACAAAGCGTTGAAGATGGCGGCGATTATGTATTATCAGGTTTTTGGAGAAGAGCTTCCCCTTTATGACTATAGACAGCAAGATATCAATTATATTATAGAACAATTGAATTTGAAGATTAAGGAAGATCAACAAATCTTTAAAGCCGATATCCTACATTAAAAGGCAACACTTAAAAAAGAAAACTCCCAAGTGGGAGTTTTTTTACCTATATGGGTTTATTGCTCTTTCATGGAAGCCAGCTTGGGCTTTGTTTGCATTTTCATTTTAAATTCTTCCATTAATGCGTCGCCAGATAGGCCTTTTTGAAGAAGGTCGTCCAGCAGCAACTCCGAATAATTACTTCTAGTCCGTTTTAGAAACCCTTCTAAAAGAACGCTAATATTTTGGTCGAAGGCATGAAGGGATTTTGCTTTCACTCGGAATGGAGCTGGATCATTTTCCTTTTTGGTAATCACGACCTGCACCAGTAATTCACTGTCTTGATCAATGGCCTTTTGAAAAAGGTCCAGGAATGATTTATCGGTATATGCTTCGATGAGCCAGGTGTTGTTTTCATCCTCTTTGTTAATAATCAAACCATCCTCTAATGGAATATCCTCAATTTTATTCTCTCTTACAATGTGCAAGGAAACTAATTTAAATGTTTTCATAGAAATTCCCTCCATTTCCAGTGAAAAATTTCCTTCTAAAAATTATAACATAACCGTGACACAATGCGAACGATACCTAGTTAGAAATGGTGGGGCTCGATGACATAGGTTTTTTGCTCTCTGTCGCATTTTGTCGAAATGTTTTTTGTCGAATATGAAAAATCGCTATTTACCCCGAATTAGAGCCCAAAGATCATATTTTCGCCCTTTTTTGACACATAAAGGAATCATTTACCCCGAATTTCAGTCTGAAATGACAAATTTGTCTGTTTTACCTCTGCAAAGACTTTTTATATGATTGGGGCATCATGGTAGAAAGGAGTCGAAAAATGATCAATCAAGTCACATTAGTTGGAAGATTGACGAAGGATCCAGAACTGAAGGTTACGACGGAAGGTAGTTCGGTTGTGAATGTCACCCTGGCAGTAAACCGCAATTTTCGCAATCAAAAAGGAGAGATTGAGACCGACTTTGTCCAATGTACCATATGGAGAAAAAATGCGGAAAATCTTTCATTGTATTGTAAGAAGGGCGCACTTATTGGCATTACCGGACGTATTCAGACGCGAAACTATCAAAATGAGGAGGGCGTACGAAAATTTGTAACAGAGGTGATTGCAGAATCGGTTCGATTCATCGATACGAGAAGGGACCATGTGGCCCATGTTGAAAAAGAGGTGACGACGACTTGAGTGAACCAATTAGCAGAGAAAAGAGCTTCGAAATCCTACTCGAAAGACTAGTTATGATGGTTGGCAAATCCAATGAAAGACATGAGCATCTTCACAACCGCGTTCTCCAGCTAGAACGCATCCTCCTAGAAGAATCTTCAGAAAACCTTCGTGAGAAAAAATCCTTTATTTCATGATACGTATGAAACTCACTTATTCGAACCGATTTCCTCTAACATCCCCATTAGATAGAATCAAGCCTATCCCCGAACCCCCTCATCTTAACGGCGGCTATACACCGCCGTTTTTTGTATGGGGTTAAAGAGTGTACTGTCCACCCGAGGCGGACAAAAGGGAAGAAATGTCCACCGGCGGTACCAGGTACCAGCCTGACTCGGCTGGTACCTGGTACTGTTTTAGGTGAGGTGGATGAGGTCGCGCAGTTCGTCGGTGGAGAGCTCGGTGATCCAGCTGTCGCTTTGGATGATTTGGTCGTTGAGCGATTGCTTTTTCTCGAGCATCAAATCGATTTTTTCCTCAAGGGTGCCGGTGCTGATGAATTTATGGACATGGACGAAGCGCTTCTGTCCAATGCGGTAGGCACGGTCGGTGGCCTGATTTTCGACTGCGGGATTCCACCAGCGATCATAGTGAATGACATGATTTGCAGCAGTGAGGTTCAGCCCTGTGCCACCCGCCTTCAAGGAAAGAATAAAAACAGGGAATTTTCGCTCCTGGAATTGTGTAATCATCTCATCCCGTTTTGACTTTGCCACACTTCCGTTCAGGAACGGTGCCTCAATTCCGAATCGCTCCTTTAGCACCTGACGAATCATTTCGCCCATTTCAATATATTGGGTGAAGATCAGGCAGCTCTCATCCTGTTCGAGTACGGCTTCAACCAGCTCGGTTAGCTTTTCCATTTTCAAGGAGCGCTCTAGCACCTGCTTTGGTTTCGCTTCCTTCAAATAGAGGGCGGGATGGTTGCAAAGCTGCTTCAACCGACCCAGCAGCTGCAAAATGAGACCCTTTCGCTCAAAGCCTGTCAACGTTTCAAGCTGAGCGAGGGTATCCTGGACGAGCTGTTCGTACAGGGAGGCCTGCTCGGCCGTAAGCGGGCAATACTCCTTTTGCTCCTGCTTATCCGGTAGATTCAAGGCCACCTCTTCATCCTTTTTCGTTCTCCGCAAGAGGAATGGGCGAATCAAGGCCTGCAGCTCCTGCACCTTCTCCTTATTATCATCCTTTTCAATTGGAAGAACATAACGCTTATGAAATTGTCCGAGGCTACCTAAGAACCCATGGTTCGTAAAATCAAAGATGGACCACAGCTCAGATAGGCGGTTTTCCATCGGGGTTCCCGTTAAGGCGATATGATGCTTGCCCTTTAGCTTGCGAACTGCACGGGACTGCTTTGTGTTGGCATTCTTAATATTTTGCGCCTCATCGATCGCAATCGTGCTCCATTCCACCCGCTCAAATTCGGAAAAATCGAGATGTGTCAAGCCGTAGGAGGTAAGGACAATATCAGATTCGCTAACCGCATCCTCAAATGCACCCTCCTTCAGTCGATTCGTCCCATAATGCAAATACACCTTCAAATCGGGTGCAAACCGTTCAATCTCCTTCTGCCAGTTGCCGAGCACCGATGTCGGACAGATGATCAGGGCAGCGCCGTCTGGCTCTTTTTCTTGAACAGCTAGCAAATAAGACAGCAGCTGAATCGTTTTTCCAAGCCCCATATCATCGGCAAGACATGCCCCGAATCCATATTGGCGCAGGAATAATAGCCAGCTCATGCCTAAGATTTGGTAGGGTCTTAGCTCGCCATGAAAGCCCTTCGGCACTGGTTCGAGCGGAATTGTTTTCACATCCCGAAGCTGCTTAACCATTTGCTTCCACTGGCGATTGAGCTCAATTTGCACGCGAGCAAAGGCTCTTTCGTCCTCTGTCAGAGCCTCATCAGTATTTGCATTCATCAGCTCCTGCTCAATCAAGTCACGAACATGGAGTCCTTCCTTTTCGGCCCGCTTCATCAAATCCTGAATTTGCCTCACGAATCCAGGGTCGAGCTTAATCCAGCGCCCACGAATATAGACAAGTCGTCGCTTCTCCTCGACAAGCTGGTTAAATTCATCCTCAGATAGCTCGACCCCATTCATGGAAAAGCGCCAATTATAGTCAAGCATCGCCTGCAAGCCAACGAACGAAGGACGGTGGCTCGAGGTTCCTTTGAGCTTTGCCTTCACCTTTAGGTTCGCATCCTTCATCGCCTGCCACCAGGACGGCAACAGTATTTCTACCCCTAAAGCGAGCAGCGTTTCACTTGCATCCGTCAAAAAGAGCCATGCTTCCTCCTCTGTCAATGCGCTGGCTATTCCTTTTTTCCCTTTTAGCCACGGAAATAGCCCAATCCAGCGCTCCTCTTGCCGTGAAACTCCGTCCAAATAATCGAACCACTCCTTCGGCATATTGGACTGATCCTTCACATCCACGATGAGGTCAGGTTCCTTTTTCCCCCGCAGAAATATTCCTAAATCCCATGTTCCATCGATATCGGCAGGCTCCTCCAAGCGCAGACCAATGGTAAAAGGATGGTTGTTTTCCTTGACGCCCATCCATTCGCTCCATGTTTCCTCATCGAAATAAGCGGCCAAGGCACCAGGGGCAATCGACTGATTTTGCAGGGCTTCAAGCCTTTGTCCAATCTTCTCCCTCCACTCCTTATTTTTCTCGAAAAAGGTGTGGAGTGAAGCGTTGAACCAATCGGCCACAAAGTCGCCAACGGGAACATCCTCTCCAATGGTTTGCTCCCAAAAGGAAGGTCCAAACTCATTTTTCACACGCTCTGGAAGCCTCCAGCGGAATTCCTGCTGTGAAAGAGCGGCAAAATCCGGCACCCACTCCTTTTCCTGAATTGCTTCATAGATTGGCTCGGCAGCAGCAAGGCAAATTTGCCCTGTCTCATCCCAATCCCACTCAATCAAACGATTGAACGACTCCTTCGCAAGCAATGTCGCTAATTGCCAGCCGTTGACGGCTACACCATGCCCTTTGTCCTCAATCAGCATGCCGTAGTAGCTCTCCTCATGGCGGTTAAAGAGCAGTCCCTTCCACTCGGAAGGCATGACAAACCTGTCGTCGCATTCAGCTGTCAAAAAAAACTGATTATCCCCAATCGGCTCAATATTTATCGTTAAGGCATTCGTGCTAAGCATGGAGCTTCCCCCTTTCGCATTCCTGCTGAAATGCGCGCAGTCGCTTCGTCCGTTCTAATAAAAGGTCAAGAAACTGCTGCCAATCATCCTGTCGTTTTAGCTTTTTATAGATCGTCCGTAATTTTTTCAATAGCTTCACGGCTTCCCGATAATTGCCGCGGTTCTTCATCTCAATATGCTGCTGAATCGCTTGATGATAGAGTGGAAGCAGGATGTCAGGCTGCTCCTTTTGCAAAAAGCGAATTTTCTCAGTCGAGATAGAGCTCAAATCAAATCCTAAATAAGCTTGTAGATCACACCACTTTTCATAGGAGCCCATGTCAAACAGAAATTCATCATAATAATGGTAGCTATAGGGCAGTGTTTGAATGAGTATTCTCTCATAAGCTTCGGTTTTTTTTGTCTCATTTGCGTAGGCCTGAACCGTTCGAATGGCCAGTCGCGAAAAGTCAATACGCGCATAATGCTCGTTTAGGGATTGCATATACTCTCTTGCATGAGCAGTGAACATCTCCACATAGGGCCCCATTCGCTTCCAATCCTTCGCAGCGGTTAGCTTTTCTAGCCAATAAATCATAAAAGGGGTCGAAAAATTCTCTAGGTCATGCAGTAAACGAAGGGCTTTTTCATCTTCACAAAGCATGATACATTGGTGGATGGTAGCCATGAGGACTGGTAATGTTTTTTCAAATCGTCCCAGATCGGCAAGCTCTTTTTCGTGCCAGGATTTCTTTTTAAAAAGCCGTGTCCACAGGATCACATATAAATGAGTCCGTTCAAATTCCAGCACAAAGTTTTCCGATACAAGCTTTGTCGAATCATTCTTTAGCCCTTCAATAAAATTGTCAAAGGCAAAGGGCAGGGCTTGGACATTGAGTTTCTCCACTAATTCTTCCACATCATCGATCATAGTGAAGAATACTCCACGATAATAACGGCTAATTTCGTCCTCGGTGTAACTGTTTTCTGTACTCAAGCGGAGCAGGTTGATAAAGGTATGGATGGACGCAACAAGAAAATAGAGCTGACGCCATTCCTGTTCGACAGGCGCACCCGCTTTCAGCTTGCGCGAATAGGCCTCATACAGAGAGGCGACTAAGTAAGGCTTACGATTTTTCGTAGCTTGCATGATTGATTCGAATCCTTCTTGAAAACGCTGGACCCAGCGGTCATAGTCTGGCTTCATGCTTCCAGAGGTCTTAAGGAGATCTTTTGCACGCTGGATGCCCCAGGTATGTGCAGCTTTTCTTTCTTGAATTGGCTGGCGCCAGCTTTCCACCCATTCCGAAACGCTCCCAACCATGGCATAAACAAAGAGAAAGGCAGCGATCTGATGACGACATAGCCCATCGGCTGGGCAGGAACAGTGGCTAATTTGTAGGAAGTTCAGGTCGAGCTCGACGTGGACGCGGGTCACATCCTGTACTACCGCAAGTATTTTCTCATCTTCTAGGCGAACCTTTGAAACAAGGCCTTGCCGATACAAAAGCAAGCCCTTCTGAACGAGCTTTGCATCCTCTTCTTTTTCCGACCATAGTAGGTTCTTTAAATCAGCTGCAGCCATGTGCAGCAACTCTTTATATTTATCTGGAATCGATGACAATTTCGATACCTCCAAACTGCTTGTGAAGGCTCTATTCTCAATAAGAAAACAGCCTGTGCAAAAATACCGTATTCTCTATTATAACAAAAATTCATGGGGGACGGAGGAGGAACTCTAAGTGGTAAGAAAGGATCGTCAGTGAAAAAAATATTACTATAGTTATATTGCAACGAGGATTTCTTCAAAAAGACAAGATTATGTGCTGTAAATGCGGGAAATTCCGGGTTTTTGGCGAAAACATAGAAGAAAATTTTATGTTTTAATAGAAAAGTAGGAAAACGCAACTTCCTTTTTTAGAAGGCGGCGCCTATTGTTCAATTCTTAAATTGAACAAATCAATCTCCATTTTACACCTCGGGTTACTGAGGTGCTTTTTTCATTCTTTTTTCCCATAAAACCCAATAATATTACCCTCAAAAAAGAAAAATAGTAAATTTCAACTAAAAAATTTGAAAAAATGAAGGATTTTTCAAAAATGTTTAGAATATTATGTTAATACGAATGGAGGTGGGTGGGTAACCAATCATGGCGTTGTGTATTGGAAGATGGACAATTTAATAAGACAATTGTGGTGCACGACGGAATTTTTCGCACACCTAACTCCATCTTGATATAGATTCATCAAGCTAAGGGGGTATACAGATGGAGGCAATGAAGTTATTTAAGGCCGAAATGGCCAAGCTTTTCACAAACAAAGGGGTACTCATTTCCGTCATCGCAGTCTTGTTAATCCCAATTGTCTACGCAGCCGTGATGTTATCAGCAACTTGGGGGCCTTATGACAACCTCTCGAATTTACCAGTAGCGGTTGTCAATAAGGATAAGGGAGCAATGTCTGGTGACGAACCAATCAACGTAGGGAAGGATCTCGTCGAGGAATTTAAGGAAAGCAAAAGTCTAGGCTGGAAATTTGTAAGTGAAGAAGATGCGAAAAAGGGACTCAAAAATTTAGACTATTATATGGTAATTGAAATTCCAGAAGACTTTTCAAAAAATGTCACGACGGTATTAGATCCGGATCCAAAGCAGCTTGAGCTCAAATATATCCAAAATGAAGGGCTCAACTTTATGGCTGCTCAAGTAACAAACAGTGCAACAGAAAGAATTCGTGAGCAACTAGGAAACAAAATTACACAAACCTATGTGGAAAATATTTTTGCACAGCTTGGGGAAGTGGCTGATGGCTTTAAGTCCGCAGCAGATGGATCCGAGCAAATCCATTCCGGAACGGCAGAGCTAAAGGATGGCACTGGTCAGCTTCTATCAGCACTGACAGAGAAGTCCGGAGATATCAACAAGCTAGCGAGCGGCGCCAAGCAATTGGAGGCTGGAACTGGCGAACTTTTGACATCGCTTACATCGAAACAAGGGGATATTTCGAAGCTGGCGAATGGAGCGAAGGATCTGAATAATGGGACAGGGTTGCTTTTGCAGACGCTCCAAGGGAAGACGAAGGATTTAGAAAAATTATCCGCTGGAGCAAAACAAATTGAAGCAGGCTTAACAGGCTTAAAGGGTGGTTCCCAACAGGTATTGGTTGGACTCGAAACAGCTAAAAAAGAGCTAGCCACTGGCCTACAGGCTCTACAACCAGGTGCGGAGGGTCTAGGGGGCGCTATTAGCAAGCTTAATGAAGGTACCCAGAATCTTTCTGCCGCAACAAAAGGCTTATCCGATGGCTTACAGGCTTATCTAGCAGCAAACCCGAATCTTCGCAACGACCCGAACTTCATGAAGTTAGTGGGTACGGGGCAAGCTGTATCAGGAGGTATGACTGAGCTATCAACGAATATGGGGAACTTAAATTCTCAAGTAGGTGGTCTTGTATCAAAGCTTTTACCTGGACCTGGTTCACTGCTTGATGGGTTTGACAAATTAATTGCTGGTCAAAAACAAGTATCTGATGGTGCTACTGCTTTAGCAGCAGGTTCGAATCAATTAGCTGCCGGAACATCTGATCTTGAAAAAGGTTGGAAGACTTTAACGAGCAGCGTTGCGACTCTTCATTCAGGGGCAGGCCAAATTTCAGCTGGTAACCAAACGGTTGATCAGGGCTGGAAGCAGCTTTCAGCCGGTGCTTCCAAGCTGAACACTGGAATGAAGCAAGTCAGTGATGGAACAGGGTCCGTTCAAACAGGCTGGGGGACCTTGACAGATGGCGTTACCAAGGTTGATGAAGGTGTTGGTAAGCTGAATGCAGGTAGTGAAGAACTAGCGGAAGGTCTAAAGGGCGGTGCTGAAAAGACAAGTGCCCTGAAGGTTACAGACAAAAATATTGCTATGTTCTCATCGCCAGTTAATCTCGTTCAGGAAAAGGTGAATAATTACCAATACTACCGTGATTCAACAGCGCCATACATTTTATCGCTTGGATTGTTTGTTGGAATTCTGATTATGTCCTTTGTGGTTGATTTCAGAAAGCCAGCGGATGTAACGACCTCGGGTGTTGCGTGGTTTATCGGGAAGTTCCTACATCTATCCGTGTTAGCGATTGTTCAGGCACTGGTGGTTTCAATTTTTGCCTTAGTATTCTTAAAGCTTCAAGTGGGCAACAGCATTGCCTTCATCTTGTTTGCTTGCGTGGTTAGCTTAGCGTTCCTGGCGATTGTCTTCTTCCTTGTTTCTATCGCAGGAAATATTGGCCGCTTTATCGCATTTATATTCATCGTCCTTCAGCTTTCAACAACAGGCTCCAACCTACCAGTTGAAATGCTGCCAGAAGGATTACGCTCAATGAGTAAGTTCTTGCCATTGACTTACACGAATGCTGGATTTAAGGCAGTTATTTCCCTTGATCATATGGGCTCTGCCTGGTCGAATGCATTGGTGGTTATCGTATTACTTGCTGTCTTCGCCGTGTTGGCACTAGTTGTATCAGCGATTAGAAAGGGCCGACCAACCGAAATCGATGTAGCAAGATAAAATCTG
>DLCS01000085.1:43556-46225 GCA_002480735.1 Bacillaceae bacterium UBA7792
AAGCGGTACCAGGTACCTTTTTGAACGTTCATTCAAAATAGGTACCTGGTACCGTTTAGTCATATATTGCGTGCCGATTTCCAAATATTGTTGTAAAATAAGGAAGATAGTTCATGACATATTTTTGGGGGATTCTAAATGTTGTTTCACGTACAGCTGTGGAGGGGGCTAAGGACGCCGTATATAAGCTCTCACCAACTAAATAAAGCAGAAAAATATTCTGGCATATGGAAAAAAACGTCGCTTCTTCTGGTTGTGACCTTCGTACTAGCAACGATCTCGGCCTATTTCGGCATTGGTAGTGAGCAGCTATCCAAACTAATCTATGAAACTACGGATACACAACTTTCCACTATTAAAGCTCTTTTTGCAATGGGACAGGTTCTTCAATCAGTGCTCGTAACTGCTCTTATCATCTTTTTTCCAGCCCTTATTTTCTGGATTTTCACTGATGTTGAATACCGGAAGCTCGTGGTTATGCAGCTTTATGCTGCGAGTATTTTTCTAATTGAAAAAGCTCTCATTCTCCCAATGAAGTTGTATTGGGGATTAGATCATGCATCTTCTCCCTTTTCAATAGGGGTTATTGCCCAATATTTAACTGACTACGAACTAATTTCCAACTTTTTCGGTGTCATATCATTATTCTCCATTTGGGTGATCATCCTTCAATTCAAGTATTTGCGAGTCATAACGGAAAAAAGTGCAAAGTACATCTTGATCCTAACCCTCTCTATAAATCTCTTTATGTGGGTCTTTTTCGCACTTTTTACCTTTATTAAATTTGAGGTCTTATTCTAAGGAGGGCAACAAGAATGAATTGGAAAAAATGGAGCGTCGTCGGTATGATTGCCCTCTTTGTTGTCGTCAATTTCTTTCTGATTTTTAAAAAAGACAGTGAAGTGGCACGATCGAAATACATAAATGACTGGAGAACAGTTAAGGAACAGAATCTCGTTTTAACGAAACAGAAAGAAGGTGTCGTAACACCCGCTGAAGAGGAAAATGTCTACTTCCAAAATGGAATGGGGGATTTCGGGGAATTCCTTGTTACGGAAGGGGAAGAGATCCACTCTGGTACACCTCTTTTTGAATACTCTCCTAAAAATGTAGAAGCAACCATCAAGAAGCTCGAAGCGGAAGTCACGAAGCTAAAAAATGATCGGGATGCCATCAAAGAAAACATAAGTAGGTTAGAAAAAATTAGGAGTGACTTATCGAAGAAGAAGGAAAAGGAAGAAGACACTTCAAATAAGGATGCAATCGACAGCACCATTAAAGCACAGATTTATGAAAAAGAATCACAGCTTAGTAGAGTGGAAGGCGAGATTGAAAGACTGGAAGAGCTAGTTTCGATTTCTGAGGACGACCTAGACGGCTTAAAGGTAAGCAGCACGATTTCCGGTGTGGTAAAAAAAATCAGTCATGATCTTCAAAACCCAGTGATGACAATTACTTCCTCTAAGCAGCAAATCAAGGGGCTCCTAGATGAAGAAGAGATCTTGGAAGTTGAAGAAGGCATGAAGGTCATCATTTCCTCCAAGACATTGAAAAATAAGCTAGAAGGGGTGATTGCTAAAATTGCGGTGAATCCAGAGCAGGAGCCACAGGTCCATGTAAATAGTCAGTATGAATTTGTGGTAGAGTTTGCTGAAGTGGGAGATGACGCCTTCGCTGATAAGAATGATGCGACAGAGGCAGAGGAAACGAAAGAAGACAAATCCGACCAAAACAGGAATGTAACTGATGAAGATGAGGAAGCTGTGGAAACAGAAGATATTCCCTCGAAAGTCTTCAACGGTGCCCATGTTGATCTCAAAATCGTCATTAAGGAAGTAGAGGACGCACGAACTTTGCCTGCTGACACGATTCGCAATGGATATATCTATGCTCTCAAGCAGAATGGCAAAATTGAAAAACGCAAGATCAAAACGGGGATAATGGTGAATGGAATCTATGAAATTACAGAAAATGTTGAAAAAGGAGAGCTTGTC
This sequence comes from Bacillaceae bacterium UBA7792, assembly GCA_002480735.1. Taxonomy (GTDB): domain Bacteria; phylum Bacillota; class Bacilli; order Bacillales; family Cytobacillaceae; genus Robertmurraya; species Robertmurraya andreesenii. Next base: position 45,551 of record DLCS01000085.1, read on the forward strand.
CTCAACAATCCAAGTAACATCAAGAACAAGACAGCATTCTTCACCCCTATTGAAGTCAGTAAAGTAAAGAAAAAGGACTTGCAGGGTATGAGGAAGAAGGAAATATTAAAGTATTTGGGACAAGGGTTGCTAAGCAATCAATAAAGGCTCTTTTCTCAATCTTTGTTGCTTTTGAGCCTGCATACATAACAAAAGGGACCCGGTACTTGTATAACGGGTTCTCTTGAAGGGGACAAAATAAGTAAATTGCATACCAAATCGCACACTTACTGCATTGTTTGAGTAGGTGTTTTTTGTTGATATTGAGCCATTGGTAGCATTTTTATTATTAAAATCGCACTCGATTTAGCATTAAATTAACCTTGTACATTAGCTGTTGTATAATACTATTTTTCTGCGATTTTGATTACTGATTTTATGTTCATTTTTTATATCAAAGGCCCTATTATTGCTCATTGTTGATTTTCGTGTAGGTACGAAAATTCATAGGCGGAGAATTTCCGGCTAATGCTAAGAGAGAAGCCCAAGAAGCAGATATAAACGGAGATATTCCGATTAACTGCTCTAAATAAGTCAAAATCCAAAGATTTGGATAAGATAAACGGAAAACCTCCCCTTATTTTTAAGGAAATATGGGTATTTCCCAATTTAAACGGAATTTTTCCGTTTATTTTT
>DLCS01000085.1:46395-46626 GCA_002480735.1 Bacillaceae bacterium UBA7792
GAATTTTTCCGTTTATTTTTCAAAGACAGTAACATCAACATCCAACAGTTGATAAATTACGATAAAAAAACTGCGATTTTTAGATAAAAACGCAGTTTTTTCATTGCTAATTTATTGTGATATCATATGTTATTTTTGTTTTTTGTCCCCAAAAGAGAACCAGTTAATACTTGTATCAGGTCCCTCTTTTAATTCAAAACAATAAGGAAATCTTAATAAAACCTCTTAAAT
>DLCS01000085.1:46773-47606 GCA_002480735.1 Bacillaceae bacterium UBA7792
CATCAAAGCGTTGTTTATAATAGGCTTCGTTTAGATTTGAAATCATAACTCCCTTAGATGAACTTGCATGAATGAATTCATTGTTTCCTAGATAAATCCCCATATGAGAGATTCCCGATTTATAGGTATCATTAAAGAAAACCAAATCTCCCACTTTCGGCGAATCTACATAATAAGATCTGCTGTAATATCCCCCTGTCGATTGGCGGCTAATCTTTGTGCCAAATTCGTTAAAGGCATAGTAGATGAAACCACTGCAATCAAAGCCATTGAGTGTGCTACCGCCCCATAGATATGGAGTTCCTACCCATTTCATCACTTGATTAATCAGATTCATTGCCTCTTGAGCAGGCGCTTCCTCTTTTACAGGATTTTCTTTTTCAGGAGTATAAGATCCTGTAATCTTTAACTTTTGGCCTACATAGATCAAATCAGAAGAAAGATTGTTCATTTCTTTTAGGGCTGATACGGTCATACCGAACTTTGAACTAATAAGTCCCAGTGTATCTCCCTTTTGCACGATATAATCAGATGTGCTAACAGGTTGAGATGGTTTCGTCGCTTGGCTTTGTTCTTTACTTTCCACTTTGTCTGGAGCGGTTGAAGCGACAGACACCTTAAGTTTCTGTCCAGGATAAATAATGTGATGGTCAAGATTATTCCATTTCATTAAATCAGTCAAAGTAATCTTATGTTGACTTGCGATTTTACTTAATGTATCTCCTTTAACTACTGTGTATGTAAGAGTTGCTGTTGCAGGCTTAGAAGACACTGGAGCTATATCGGCTGCAGAAGATGGCTTAGATGTTATCGGAGTTGTAGCGGGACTACTA
>DLCS01000219.1 GCA_002480735.1 Bacillaceae bacterium UBA7792
GAGCCCGACAAAAATACAAAGCAGCATGATTGAAATAAAATAAAAGAAGCTGATTCCTTTTAAATACTGTATCGTTAACCCACCGATAAAGGGTCCTGAAATACTACCGAAGCTAAATAGAACACTGCACATAATATTTCCAGCCGGCAAAAGCTGTCTAGGTAGAAGATCCGCCATATAGGAAATCCCTAGGGAATAGGTTGAACCAACCAGCATTCCTGCCACAAAGAAGCAGATGAAAAGTGCGGTTCCCGAGTTTTCTAGAATTCCAGCAAGGATAAATGTAATAAATCCCCCGAGCATGATGACTGGTAAGACCCGCTGTCTTCCGTAGCGATCGCTCAATAAGCCAAGGGGCATTTGAAAGACGATGCTCCCGAGCGCAAACGCAGGCAAAATAATGGAGACCTCCTTCACATCGATCCCGATTCTTAAAGCATAGACAGGAAAATTTCCGTTTAATGTTGCCTCCAAAAAACCATAGCCAAAAGGCGGGAGAAAGGCAACCCATGCATATTTCCAGACCTGCCCGAATCGTTTAAATGAGCTGAGCAAGGAAGACGCACTTTTTGCATCAGGGTCCGGGAATTCATTCCGTATGAAAAAGATTGTGACCCAAGCAGCTAGGCTCAAAGCTGAAGAGATAATAAAAGGTAAGGATTCATGAACCTCTAATAATCGGGTCATTAATGGACCAATCGCAAACCCAAAGCTGAAAAATAATCCATATAAGGCGATGTTGCGTCCCCGGTTGCCTGTTGTGGAGAAGGAGGTAATCCAGGTTTGCGTTCCGAAATGGAGCATATTATCTCCAATCCCAATCAATAAGCGTAAAATGAACCAAAACCACAAGGATTTCCATACTGGAAATAGAGCAAGGGAGGCTATAACGATAAGTCCTCCGAAGATAATCGTTGGCTTAAAGCCAAATTTTTGTAGCGGTTTTTCCATAAAAGGGGAAATTAACAATATTCCAATATATATTCCGGTTGCGTGTAGTCCGTTAATGGATGAGGATAAGCCATCCTGTTCGAAGATGATGGCAATGAGAGGCATAAGCATGCCTTGGGAAAATCCAGATATCGCCACGATCCCAACAAGGACCCATAGTTTCATGTTCTTCATTATGTAAGCTCCATCGTGTATTGTGATGGCTGAATAAGCCATTCTCCTTGATGTTAACCGAGATATCGGGTATCTGGCAACCATTTTTATGGTAGTTGAGGATTGGCTTATGCTTGTCCTGGGCTAAATGGCTTTTCTAATTTGTTAGCTTCAAAAAATGGATAAGATGTCAAAGCTCTGAAAAAACTATAGGTATCCTAGGGAAAATATTGAAAGGAGTTCCGCTTCTTATGAAGAAAAAAAGGTTTATGTTAGTAATTGGATTTCTTTTAATTATACAATGCCTCGTTGTCCCATCCGCTTTGGGAGCTAAAAAAGAGGAAGGTGTCAAAATTCCACAAGGGGTCCTGAACATTACAAAGGAGAATACATATCCGAATCCGACGCAGGATCTCCCTACCTTGCAGCCAAGTGAGCTGACACAAGAGCTGCTTCATTCATCGAAAATTAAGATTGAGAATCCCAATTTGATTCGCATGCTTAATGAAACAAACGTTAACAGCACTCCCTTTGCATTTGGCTATCGGGCGGTCATTTATTTGGGGCAATGGCCGCTCAATTATGAATCGACGGAGACAGCACCGAATTGGGAATATCAGAAAATCAACACGAATTATTTTGATAACCGGGGTGGGAATGCGAACTATCAAATTCACTATGTCCAGGAAGCACAAAAGGTAGTAAAAGGTGGCCTAACTGCCAAAATCCCAGAAGCGGAAGATGTCAAGAAGATGATGCTTTTGAAGGCAGCGGAAAAATCAGGCTTGCCACTTGCATTTGAGACGGTGATCGGTGCAGGAACGAAAAAGGATCATGTCTACAATATCCCTCCGAAGAGACTTGGATATTTGTATGGATATGCGCCAGCCGTGAACGAAAAGGGAAAGGTTACGTATGGAGAAGTCTATTTAATGCTTAAGGGAAATAAGAAAATGATTATTGTCAAAAATGTCACCTCTCAGGGAATCGGCGCTTGGATTCCATTGCAAGATTATATCGCCTTTGGATTTGTCGCATCAGAGCGGCCAAGGTAGAAGAGAACCGTCGGATTGGTCCGACGGTTCTTCATTTGAGTATATTTTTAGAGTGAAATTTTTGCTTTTCTTTGGAGAAAATTCAAGCTCTGGTAATAGCTATTTTTCACCAAAACATTTGGTCCGAGACAACGAACCTCTGGACAATGACAATTTAAGCTCTTTGCGAGATCTGATTGCATCCACTTGGTATAAGCATCAGCAAGGGAATCCGTTAGAATATTGCCAAGCGGTGGGGTATCACCGAAATCGGTCACAATGACATCTCCAGAGAAAATATTCACATTTAAGCGTGAACGTCCATCTGGATCGTTTCGCACCGTTACATTTTTACTCTGATATAATCTTTGCAAAAGGGCTAAGTCCTCTTCATTGTCGTTGCAAGGATAAAAGGGGAGGGTCCCGAAAAGCATCCAAGTATCCTCATCACGAATATCTAACAAATGATGAATTGCTCTACGTATTTCATCTAGGCTTAATACGTCAAGATTAGCAGCAAATGCGGAAGGGTACATCGGGTGCACCTCATGACGGCTGCATTTCATCTCCTCGACAATTTGATGGTGAATATGTTCAAGATGGGGCAAGGTGCGGTTGCTTAGCATCGTTTCTGCCGAGACCATCACCCCTAATTCGGATAATGCACGACTGTTTTCAATCATGCGCTGAAAAAGGGCAACACGCTGATCGATCGTTGGTTTGCGCTCCATCATTGCAAATCCACCCTCAACAAAAT
>DLCS01000122.1 GCA_002480735.1 Bacillaceae bacterium UBA7792
AAAATTAGGTACCAGGTACCGCCCGTGGACAATTGCCCCAATTTGTCCATCTCAGGTGGACAAAGGTACCTGGTACCATTGGTGGACATTTTCTACCTGGGGTGGACACTTCAAAATCAAACCGCTAATGAAGAGGGATTTTTTAAAGTCCCTCTTTACTTTTGTGTTTTATGGGTGTAGAATTTCTACATACCTAATAAATCTAGGTAGGTGAGAGAATGTTTAATCGCGAATTGGTAAAGGGGAGTACTTCACTGTTATTGCTGCAGCTGTTGAATGAGCGGGATATGTATGGCTATGAGCTTGTCAAGGAGCTAGAAAGGCGCAGCAGCAATGAGTTTTCCCTAAAGGAAGGAACTCTGTATCCGGCTCTTCATAAGCTCGAAAAGCAGGAATATATTGAATGCTATTGGCAGGCGCAGGAGAAGGGTCCAGCGCGGAAGTATTATCGTATTACTGAGGCGGGAAGAGAAATTCTTCTTGAGAGAACTCGTGAATGGAACGATTTTGTTTCGATCATGAACAAGATGATGGGAAGAAAAAATCATGGAACAGCTGAAGAATGAATTTTTAACAGAACTTAGCAAGCGCCTAGGAAATCATGAAGAAAAAGAATCGATTCTACAGGAATATGAAGCCCATCTTGATGAACTTCTGATCACCTTATTTAAGCTTGATGATGAAGCTGCCATAAGGGAAGAGATTTACAAAAGATTTGGCAATCCTGAAGAAATAGCAGAAATGTGGAGGGAAGAGCTCTCCGTCACGCCTAGCAACATGAAATGGTTGTTCATTGCTGTTAACATTCTTTTTTTCGGAGGGGGTGCGGTCCTAACCCTTGCCCATAATCTGTTTGATTGGGGTTGGCTTGCTAAGCTATGGAATTATTTGACCTCCATTCCGATTTTAATCGCAATGATATATTTGTTCTTCTGGGCGTTACTCGGCTATGAAATTGGCAGAGGCTTTGGCCATCGGGGAAAGAGAATACTGAAGAAAACTTTCCTACTAGCATTAATTCCAAACTTAACCTTGATGTTCTTAACCGTATTTCGAATCATTCCTCGTGAATGGTTCGACCCGTTATTGTCTGAAGCCTTTATCGTCATATGCATTCTTTTTACCGTTCTTTTATATCCGGTTTGTCTTATCAGCTACAAATGGGGGAAAAAAGCTTCGATATGAGCTTTTTTTTACCAATATACATAGAATTTCTATATAGGTAGAATTACAATGGAGGTACAAAGATAATGGAAATTAAAGTGGAAAAAATAGATTGGCTCTTTCTCTTTCTATGTCTAATCGTCGGGATTGTGGCGGAGGAAGCCTTTTTCAGAGATCAAATTGGTATTTCCTATTTTGTCTTTATCGTCGTATTTTATATGCTGTTCTTTTGGCGATTTCGCTCATTCTCCTTCTCGCATCAAAGGCTGGGATATCTCGTGTTAATTGCCGTTTGGATACTTTCAGCAAGCTATTATCTGTCTGATTCGGTCCTTTTTTACACATTGAATCTGCTTGTCATTCCGTCACTTGTTATTTTTCATCTGGCACTTGTAACATTACCGAAAAAGATCGAGTGGAGCAGCATTCCTTTTATTGGTTATATTTTTAAGCGGCTTGGGGATGGATTTCTTTACAGTGTTCGTTTTTCCAGCCAATTAACAAATAAATTCAAACAGAATAGCAATCCCAAAAAGTATGATGTTGTGAAAAAAATCCTAATAGGGATGGTCATTTCCGTACCGATTTTGTTCATCGTTCTCAATCTTCTCATAGAAGCGGACACACAATTTGCAAGAATCCTGAATATCTTACCGAATTTACTAACCTTTAGGGTGGAATATATCATCCGCTTATGTATTATTCTTCTTTATACATTTGGATTCTTTGGATTCATGCAGGCACTTAAGCAAAAAAAGCTTCCGCACACAGAAGGGACGCTGAAGCCGATTTCAGTAGATGGGATTATTACATTAACGGTTCTATTACTCATGAATGTGGTGTATCTTCTGTTCGTGGCTGTCCAGTTTAAATACTTTTTCAGTGGCACCCTTGAGGATGGCTACACCTATGCGGAATATGCGCGTCGTGGGTTTTTTGAATTGCTGTTCGTGACTTTAATCAATCTTTCGGTTACGACCGGAGTCATTAGCTTCACCAAAAACGTTCAGGGAGCATTAAAGCAGGCCATTCGCTTCGCCTTGACGATTCTAGTATTAGCAAGCGGTGTGCTTCTTGTCTCAGCGTTTATGAGGTTAACGATGTATGAGGATGCTTACGGCTTCACATTTACAAGGGTTCTAGCCCATTCTTTTATGATTTTCCTTATGGTGATTTTCGCCTATACACTGGTAAAAATTTGGCTGGAGAAGCTGTCATTGTTCCATTTTTACTTTATTGCCGCACTGCTTTATTATGTAGGGATCAATGTTGTCAATCTTGACCAGTTTGTTGTGGAGCAAAATCTCACTCGCTATGAGAAAACGGGAAAAATTGATATTCATTATTTAGACAGCATGTCCGCAACGGGAACGCTTGGATTAATAGAGCTTTATAAGAAAGATCCTCATGTTCCAGGTTTGAAGGAACTCCTCGAGCAGCAGAAGGAAGACCGAGAATACATCAAAAGCGACGCCTGGCAATCACATAACTGGGTTAGAGATAAGGCTTATAAAGAGCTGGGGAGGATCCAGTTTTAAGAAGGTCCTGTTATAGCTTGTTCTACCGCCATGAGTGAACATCAACATCGCCAAGAAGAAAGGGAAGCGCTAGGCTTCCCTCTTTGAATTCATTGCTTAAGACCAAAATGAAGCTGAGTTGTTCCGGTTATTTTTAACTTCTGGCCCTTTTTCAACAGCACGTCAATCTTTGTTCCACTATCCCCGCCAATGACCTCATAAATATGAGGGGATTGCCCCTTCTCGAATATTTGCAAATATCCTAAATCATCGCCTGTCACAACGTAGGTGCCTTCCTTAATATCTTTGCCAACCTCCCAAATGCCCGTACTTAAATCGGTTGAGACCTTTGTTTCGACGGGAGTAATAAACACCTGCTCGAAGCTGTTCACATGGATGATATGAGAACCACTCAGATCGACCGTGATTGTTTCAATTCCTAGAGGAGGAGGTGCGATCAATTCATGGAGCAGCAAGCCTCCGTTTTCATCTCGAATGTAGACGTTTCCGCTCAATTGGCCACTGATTTGGTATCTGCCTTCGGGAACCGTAATGTCTTTCCCCTCTTTGTAAATAGCATCAACCACCATTTCCTTCGCCATAGCATTCGTTCTATCGATGGAGTCATAAATGGATTCACTCATATTTTCCAGTAGCTTCTCCTTTTCATCGCCCGTAATTTCATAATTTGTTTGATAGCTAAGTACCTTTTCAGAGGGCTGAGGCTGGCAGCCTGTGAAAAAAAGCAAGCTAATCATCATGAAGCAGATAACCTTTTTCATCGATCCTGTGCCTCCCTATCTAACGTACCCTTTACATTTCAACGTAGAATTTTTCATACAGCTCCATGGTTCCGAGAGGTCCTACGGTTAACTCCTTCACTTTCGACGCAAGGAACCGTTCGATCCACTTTGATTGTTCATCTTCATCCATCTGATCAATCGGGATACAGCACAAATGATTAGCAATAAAAAGATGGTCATCGGGTAGCTTATATTCCTGTGAAAGCCTTTCATACTGCTCACGGTCTATATCAATTTTTATATAAAGAGCGGTTGATTCATCTAGGCTCTGCTGATGAATGATCCCTCCAGCCTTTAAATACAGGACCCGATCAGCGTATAAATCGAGATTTTCTAATAAATGTGAAGCAACAAATATAAGCTTTTCTTCCTGTTTCATCTTCATTAACTGTTGAGAAATAAGGGCAACATTGGAGATATCGAGCCCATTCATGACTTCGTCCATCAGCATAATGGGTGTATCCGCAGCCATCATCATGGCAAAGCATAAGCGCTGCCGCATCCCCAATGAGTAGGTGCGAACCTTTTTCTTAACATACCCTGTCATCCTTAGCTGCTCGATAACTTCTGGAATATGCCGAGTCGTTCCTTTCCACATACTGGCGTATAAATTCAAGTGGTCAACACCGGTTAATTCATCGAATAAATCACCCTGGTCAGGAAAGCTGACGAGGATTTTTCGAATCGAGAGCTCGTCTTTTTCTGTTTTGTACTCTAATTGATCTAAAAATGTAACAGAGCCTGAATTCGGCTTTAAGAAATTAGCAATCACATTGAATAAGGTTGTTTTTCCTGTGCCATTCGGGGCAACCAGACCGATGATTTCCCCTTTTTCAGCGGTTAATGAAAGCTTATTTAAAACAGTTTTATCCTTATATATAACGGAAATATCCTTCAATTTAAGCATGCTTTGCCTCATTTCTAAAGGTTGTTTTCGTACGGATTGTGGCTTTCTAAAACGGTTTTAGAAGGGGTTTGTCCTTCGGTTTTCTAATATACATGTACTGATTGATAGCATAGATGCAGCCGATTAATAGGAAAGTGATGCCTGCCAGCCATACCATGGCATTCCCCCAATCAAGGGAGGGGCTCCCGAGCTGTACGGCTAAATCTCCAGATAAACAACTAGCAATGTCTATGTATTTTATCGGAGAGAGCAGAGGTGAATGAACTAGGTCTGGCAGAAAATAGATTCCGATTCCTACCAATAGATTGGCAAATGCGTTTTGAAATAGCATGTTCAGCAAGATGGAAAAGATAAGGATCAGCACCGTAACTAGAGCCATTCCTACAAATATATAAATCAGGTACTGCCAAATTGAAACAGCTATATATTCATGATTTTTATAGATTAAGATTGGAAAAGAAAAATCCTTCGCTTGTAGCTTCGTAACGATATAGCCCATCCCTATTAAAAACCCCATAATGAGTAGGACATAAATATAGCAGAAATAAACAGTAATCTTTCCTCCAACCTTTTTGAAGAAGGAGAGGGGAAAGCCCTTCGTTATCGTTTCGTGCACCTTTTCATAGAGTAGTAGCTCACTGCCGCAAATTAGGATGATGATGAGAAGCAAGAGCCCGCTCATCCTATTCAGGGCATTGGTAAAAAAGTGATTAGTTAGAAAGGAGCTCTCTTCAATGGTCATCTGATGCTCTTTCATATAATGAAGCAGAGCATCCTCCTTCAGAATCTCTTCCTTCGATTTAATGAGGTGCTTTGGGATTCCTTTATTACCGAGCTCATGAACCTGAAGGCGCAGCTGATTGAGCTCCAAGCCATTTTCGATATATTGCTCGCTATCATCGCCAATGCCTAAATAATAGACTTGGAAATTTATTAAAGACGATTGCTTCAGAAGATTTTCATGGATTTTGGCCATCACCGGAAGCTCTTCTCCCATGTATTCTACATTTTCAAAAATGATATTCATTTCTTCTTTTTCTACTCTTTTTTGCTCAATTAATGTCTGGGGTTGAGCCCTGCTATCATATATAAAGAATACGAGGAAAAAGAGCAGTAAAAACACAGCAATAAACCAGCTTTTTCGATTGTGAAGCAATAGCTTTGTTTCAAATCTAGTATAATTCCAGAACATCGTTTAGTTCCTTTCTGCTTGCTCTGTTAAATTTATAGGTATGGATTTGAGCAAAACACTCTACTTAAATCCCCTGATAAAAACGGCGCCTATCAACCATGCGGGAAACGACAAAAAGAATGATTTCTATAACGAGTATTGTTATTAAGAAAACGAGAATTCCTTTTTCATAGGTAATGGTTTGCGAGTTAATAAGATAATTTTTTTCGCCAGTGATGACTTTACCAACCTCAAAGAATGTCTGCGGGAAATGACTAATCTCAATTCCAAATAAATCTCTTAAGCTTCTAGAAAAATAAACTCGTTCACAAAAGAGAAAGCCGGTGCTTACCATTAGTACAAGCCAAGTATTTTTGAAGAGAAGGCTCCAAATTGCATTCAACCGAATAAAAAGATAAATAAGAATGGGGATAAGCCCTAGGGACATCAAGAAAAACTTTGCTAGTGAAATGGTCTCATATTGATTCTGTCCAAACACACCCGCTTGATCGGGGATCTGGATTGGAACGCGAATGGAAAAGGATCCGAACCCATTTTGAATCGCAAGAATGATAGTGGCTAGGACAAGAATGGCAGCCAACACAACAAATGTATAGCAAAAAGCGACCAATGACTTAATGTTGATTAAGCGGTACCATGAAATAGGCAGGCCTTGTAGAATGGTCCGATTTTGACGGTCCTTCGTCAACATGTCACAGCTAAAATAAATGGCACAAAAGAAGATACCTAATACGACAGAGCTCAGAAGTAAATTCTGGATGGTTTGCAAGGCAGTTTTTTGCTCGAGCAGTTCATAGGTAATGGGTAGACCCTCATCTAAGTATCCCTGATAACGAAGGATTGTTTGATTAAATAAATGAATGCTGTCCTTTCCAGGGAAGGGGGAATTAAAGATGGTCATGTCGTTCGGACTGACCCCGTTATAAGCAAAGTCCTTCATTCTTAGATGGGTAAAGCGAACGAAATTCTCATCTTCAAATGCTCTAAGTAGCTTGCTTCGAATTTTCATTTGGTACTCATTTTCAGCATAAATGAATCGGCCAGACATGGGCGAAAAGCCGGCTTCCCCACGGGCTTCCTTTGCTGTCTGAACCGCGGCAAGCTCTTCTAGCTCTTGCTTTGTTTGGATAGGATTAAATGAATCAGGGGTTTGTTTTTCCGGAAGGACAAACATACAGTAGCTGATGACTAAAACCAGTAAAGCGAGAATAAATAGGATATTTTTTTTGCTTCTTGTAATCATTTTGAATTCATGTTGGATGATCGATTTATTCAATATGAGTTCTCCTTTTATAGCGCATACGAAAAATTACTTGTTTGATAGTTACTCATTATTCTATTATAAGATTTTTCCAGTCATAGTAAAGTGATAAATATGAATTTTTATAATATTTTGATGGAGGAAATATTATCTTCTAGGGAAAAGGAGATGGACAATATAAAAGAGGATAGCTTGAACACTATCCTCGAAAAATATTCTTATTATGATAAAAAGGTATACTGATAAACTTCTAGCCACCCATATATTTCGCATAGTACGACTTTGCTTCTGTTATATCACTAACCCCGTGGATCAGAACACGTCCATCCTTAAAGAAAACCATTGTAATGTGCTCATTAGGTGAAAAGCGAAGCAAGAAAGGGTTGACGATCGTTTTTCCACTTTCGCTGAGCCTTTTGGCAATTGCAGATAAGTGAAATTCCTTTGTATGCCTCGGGTTAATTTGTATGGTATCCCGACCGCATAAAACCGCATAGGATGTTTGTAAATCGGAGGAGCGATCAAGAAATTCAAACTGATGGTGTACACAGGCTGGACATTCAGGATTTCTCCCAGCAGAAACATCCATCTGCAAATTGGAGTTGTACCAGATGTCAAATTGCTCAAGATGGGGGTTGGGTTCAGCGTCTATTAGGATTTTTAGAGCTTCGACAGCTTCAAAGGAACCAATGATATCTGTGATCGGAGCAAGGACACCAACTGTATCACATGTTTCACCCAGACCGGTTTGGATTTCTGGGAATAGGCACCGGTAGCAAGGGGTTTTTCCAGGGATGAAGACGGCATGCATTCCTCTGGAAGAAACTGCGGCACCAAAAACCCATGGAATACCAAGCTTGAGGGAGACATCATTAATCAAGTAACGTGTTGGGAAATTATCAGTCCCATCTATAATCACATCGAACCCGCTGAGAAGCTCTTCAGCATTATCTAAATTTAGGTCAGCGATAATGGGCTCTATCATTACCATAGAGTTTATTTTTCCAAGCCTTCTTTCCGCCGCAATGACCTTTGGCAGGTTACCGGCAGCGTCCTCCTCATCATAAAGGGATTGCCGTTGGAGATTAGATAATTCGACTAAGTCCCGGTCAATTATCCGAACATGGCCGACACCTGCACGGACCAAATGATTCGCAACCACAGTTCCAAGTGCCCCCATTCCTACGATAGCAGCCTTTTTCCTTACTAGTTTTTTTTGACCGTCCTCTCCAATCGGTTTAAAGAGCATTTGTCGAGAATAGCGGCTTAATTCCATGTTAAAATCTCCCCTCATCGAAATAGAAGCAAATAATTATTGGTTATTAACAAAATAAAGGAATTTTCATAGTTTTTAGAGAATTATAATATGTTGAGGGGCATTAAATCAATTTGAAAGAGGTGGGAACAAAAGATGAATCTTGGTGGTTTCTTAAACAAAGAAGTTGTTGTGGATTTGACCAATGGAACTATTGATTACAGGGAAATCAATGAAGAGGATGCCAAAAAGTATATTGGCGGACGAGGGCTTGGGGTGAAATATATGTTAGATAATGGCCCGGAGGTAGAACCCTTTTCTGAAGACAACTTACTCTGCTTCATGACTGGTCCTGTCACAGGTTCACGCTCTTCCATGAGTGGACGCCTAGCGGTTGTAACCAAATCGCCTCTCACTGGCACGGTAACCGATTCTCATATCGGTGGCTGGACGGCTGCAAGGCTAAAATGGGCAGGAATAGACAACCTTATTTTCAAAGGGAAAAGTGATAAGCCGGTGTATCTGTTCATTGAAAATGGTCAGGCCGAGCTTCGTGATGCTACTGCACTATGGGGCAAGAGTACAAGGGAAATGGTTAAAGCAATGCAGGATCAATATGGTGAGAAGGATTTGAGCGTGCTAACAATTGGCCAGGCGGGAGAGAATAAGGTTCGCTTTGCTAGCTTCATCAATGAGCATGATCGCGCTGCTGGTCGAGGTGGCACGGGGGCGATTGCCGGTTCGAAGCTTTTAAAAGCAATTGTCATTAAGGCCTCGCAAAAAGGTAATATGCCAGTACCGAAGCACAAGGAGGAGTACAACAAAGCAAACAGTAAGGCAGTCAAGGCGATTCTTGAGGGAGGATTAACCGCACCAAACAAAGGTGGATTATCCGTCTATGGAACGAATGTCTTAACCAACCTGATCAATGAAGTAGGGGCTCTTCCTACAAAGAACTCACAATATACACATTGGGAAGAAGCTGAGAAGCATAGTGGTGAATATGTTCATAAGAATTTGCGCATAGCCAACAACACCTGTCATGCCTGTCCAGTTGGCTGTAAAATTGAGGTAGAAGTAGCAGATGGAAAGTATAAGACTCGAGTAGAAAGCTTTGAGTTCGAATCTTCCTGGTCACTTGGATCAAATTGTTTGTTGTCTGATGCTGAGGCGATTGCCTATCTAATTGACCTTTGCAACGAATATGGTCTTGATACGATCGAGCTTGGCCATGCCTTCTCTGTGTCAATGGAAGCAAGTGAGAAAGGATACATTGATGAAACACTCAAGTGGGGCGATGCGGATGCAATGATTGATTTGACGAGAAAAATTGCTTTCCGTGAAGGTCTAGGTGGCATTCTTGCTGAAGGGCCAGCACATGCAACAGCTGCATGGGGGCATCCAGAGCTTTCGATGTCTGTGAAAGGGCAATCGATCCCAGCTTACGACCCGCGTGGAATTCAAGGAATTGGTCTTGGGTACGCGACTAGTAACCGTGGTGCCTGCCATTTACGCGGTTATACTGTTGCCAGTGAAATTGCAGGGATCCCAGAGCCAACGGATCGCCTTGCACCTGAAGGAAAAGGCGAGCTTCTAAAAGTATTCCAAGATATGCTTGCTTTCTCTGACTCTATGAATATTTGTAAATTCTCATCATTCTCCGAGAATGCGGAGCATTATGCCGAGCAATATAGTACGATGACCGGAAATACACTAACCGCTGATGATGTGATGCTTGCTGGGGAACGTATCTATAATTTAGAGCGTTACTATAACAATTTGGCTGGCTTTGATAAGCGTGAAGATGATTTCTTACCGAAACGTTTCACGGAAGAGCCGGCATCTGGAAATAGTGCAGGTTCTGTCAGCCGGATGGATATCATGCTCGATGAATATTACCAGGCTAGAGGTTGGAAAAATGGAGTGGTACCAACAGAAAAGCTGATTGAGCTCGGCATTCTTTCTGAAGGTAGCAGCTCCGCAACAGAAAAGATATAAGAGAGATATTTAAATTACTCAAAATAATCATAACAAAGACCCAAGTATAGAAATAGGTACTTGGGTCTTAATTTGTGAACATTTTGTGAACGTTAAGTGGTTTTTATATTAATTCTTAATAAAACTTAACGAAAACAGATATTTCCCCTTCCTAACCACCAATTCTTGTTGTCTTTAATCGGTATTTTTTTACTATTTCCTTCAAGATCTTTTCATCTGTTGCAGAGAAACGAATTAGCACTGTGTTAACTTTGAAAACAGGAGTTAGGACTAATTCTCCTTCGCTTAAAACCTCTCCACTCCAGTTTTCCCCCTCATAAAGATGAGGAGGCTTGTCGGTGATTAGATTGCCTCCGAGCTCTTCCAGATACATTTTTAAATGTTTACTATTTATCCCACGAAACTCAAGCTCACAGCTTACCATTCAACCACCTGCAACTGGTGGGAATAACGCCATTTGATCGGTTTCTTTGACCGTTGTCTGAAGGTCTTCCGAATGGATAATATTCTTTCCATTAATATAAACATGGACAAACGGCTTAAGCTTCTTGTCTGTCGTAAATATTTCTTCATCTATTCCCGGATACATTTCGACCATTTTATCTAGAACATCTATCACCCGGTTTCCATCCGGATTCACCTCTATAGAAACACCACCACATATATCTCGAAGATTGGCAAACACCTTCACCTGCATAAACTCCTCACCCCTTAGTATCCTTATTGATTTTATCTTAAAATGGATTCTAACTTTTGTCACGAATGCTTAACTGAAAAGATGGAAAATTCGGCAAAGTTATTGAGTAAAGAAAAAAGATTTTCTATTGTATGAGCAAAGAAAAAATGATGCAAACGCTTGCACTAAAAGTAGGTAAAGTTTAAAATAAATGCAAATAGGGGGGTGAACAGGGATGAGGAAAAAAGAACCCTGGTGGAAGCGAAGTGTCGTCTATCAAATCTACCCAAGAAGTTTTATGGACTCCAATGGGGATGGCATCGGTGACTTGCAAGGGATTATTTCAAAACTTGATTACCTAGAAATGTTAGGCATAGAAGTCATTTGGTTAAGTCCAATCTATGATTCTCCCAATGATGACAACGGCTACGATATTCGAAATTATCGGGCGATCATGCAAGAATTTGGAACTATGGATGACTTTGACAAATTAATTGATGAGGCAATGAAAAGAAATATTCGAGTTGTGATGGACCTTGTTGTTAATCATACATCGGATGAGCATTCCTGGTTTGTAGAATCTAAGTCTTCCAAGGATTCCAAGTACAGAGATTACTATATTTGGAGAGACGATGAGAATGGAGAACCGCCAAATAATTGGGGTTCCATTTTTTCTGGACCAGCCTGGAAAAAGGATGAAACGACAAACTCATATTACCTGCATTTGTTCTCAAAGAAGCAACCAGATTTGAATTGGGCACATGAGCCTTTAAGAAAAGAAATTTACGACATGATGAAGTTTTGGTTAGATAAAGGGATAGGCGGCTTCCGAATGG
>DLCS01000185.1 GCA_002480735.1 Bacillaceae bacterium UBA7792
CCAAGTCCAAATACGATGAAAATTAATTTAGATGAAGAGCTACCAATGGGGAAAAGCAATAACTATAAAAAAGATACCATGCAAGGAGCCCCAAAGGTTGTTCAAGAGATCTTGGGCATTGAAGGCATTAAAGGAGTGTACCATGTGGCTGATTTCCTAGCCGTTGAGCGTAATGCTAAGTACGACTGGAAGGACCTTCTTCCACAGGTAAGGAAAGCATTCGGCGAGGACACAGCAGATGCAAACTCTCAACATGTTGTAGATGAGCATTTTGGCGAGATCAAAGTTCAAGTTCAAATGTATAAGGGCATCCCTTTGCAAGTGAAGCTGACGGATGGGACAGAGGAAAGGCGATTTGGAATGCCAGATAGGTACACAAATCTAGTTTCCGAGCTTCAAGATGATCAAAACTATATCCTCCAGAGAAAATGGAAGGACCAAGGAGTGCGTTATGGTGATTTTGAAGAAATCGGAAAGGAAGTTGTCGAGGAGTTAATCGCTGCTTATCCTGAGGAACGCTTAAAAGAACTAATCGAGCAAGCGAAGAATGCAGACCCCGTCGTACAAAAGCAAGCTCGAAAAAGGCTCAAGGTAACACCTAATGACCTGAATGAAGCAGATTGGCAAAAACGCTATCAGCTGTTAGAGCAAATGGAGGATCCAACCGTAGAAGACTTACCTCTTCTAGACAAGGCTCTTCAGGATGAGAAGGCCTCAATAAGAAGGCTTGCTACTGTATATCTTGGCATGATTGAGGATAAGTCGGTACTTCCATACCTATATAAAGCCTTAAAGGATACCTCCGTAACGGTTAGAAGAACAGCAGGTGACTGCCTGTCCGATCTTGGTTTTGAAGAGGCACAGGATGAAATGATGAAGGCTCTTAAGGATAAAAGTAAGCTCGTTCGCTGGAGAGCGGCAATGTTTTTATACGAGGTAGGGAACGAACAGGCTCTTCCAGCATTAAAGGAAGCGGAAGAGGATCCTGAGTTCGAGGTGAGCATGCAAATCAAGCTGGCCATCGAAAGGATCGAGCAAGGGGAAGAAGCAAAAGGCTCTGTTTGGAAGCAAATGACTGAAATGAGGAAGAATTAAAGCAAAAAAAGCTGGTGACCCAGCTTTTTTTCTTTATGTTCTTATTTTAAATTGCATAGGCGCATCGTCATTGGAAATGGCTTTAAATTCATATCCCATCTCCATTAGCTTCTCTATGATTTTAGGCAAGACTTGAGCGGTAACTTCCTTATCATGAAATAGGATGACTGGTCTAATTCCTTTTTCCTTGATCCTGTTAACCTGCATCAAAACGGATTGCACCATTTGCTCGCTTGAGTGCATTCTCCAGTCCGCACTATCGACATTCCAATCCCACATAATGAAATGTGCTTGATCAAGCTCTTTTTTTTGCGAAGCTGTTAAGTGTGGAGAACTCCCGAAAGGTACTCGAATGAGTTGCACAACTTGTCCAGTCATCTCTTCGACGGACTTCCCGCAGGTTTCCATTTCCTCGCGAGGCGAAGTGGAGGTTCGATAGAATGCTGATACCTTGTGTGAAACCCCATGACAGCCGATGGAATGGCCCTCCTCAGCAACTGCTTTTACAATGTCAGGGTTTTTTAAGATATTGCCATTTAGCATAAAAAATGTCGATTTGATGTTGTATTTTCTCAAAACACTTAAAATTGCGGGAGTGAACGGAGTCGGTCCATCATCAAAGGTCAGGAAAAGCTCCATCTTAGATTCAACCTTTGCAAAACGTTCAGGCAGTTGCTCAAAACCCTCTAATAACTCAATTTCTGAACCCTTCGTTGCATGCTCCCTAAACTGGGTTTCAATCGTATGATTTTTCCCTTCTGCCTTCGCTTCTAACTCTATTAATTTAGCAAAAATAGTAGAGGAAGAGAAGATAATGATGGTTAGACTTATTAACAATATGAAAATAGTGATGCGTTTTCGTGATAGCATGTAGTCCCCTTCTCTCATATAACAATATCTATCTATTATCATATGACAAATCCTGACAGAAATATAGAGGGTTTTGTCAAATTGTGAAATTAATAATGTATCCTCATAACAGAAGTGGGCTTGCTGGATTGCATCCATATCGCTAAATATAGTATGCTTATGAAGGAAACAAGATAGGGAGGTTATTTAACATGTCAATGGCATATGAAGAATATATGAAGCAAATGGTCAAGCCGATGCGTGAGGAGCTTGTACTGGCAGGATTCAAAGAACTGCTTACACCTGAAGAGGTGGAGAACTTCATGGAGGGAGTGGAAGGAACAACTTTAGTGGTTGTGAATTCTGTTTGCGGCTGTGCTGCAGGCTTGGCTCGTCCAGCTGCTACACAGGCGTTACTAAGGTCAGAAAAGAAACCTGATCATTTAATGACCGTTTTTGCTGGACAGGAGAAGGAAGCAACCGCAAAAATGCGAGAGTATTTCGAGGGATATGAGCCTTCATCACCATCTATGGCTCTTTTAAAAGGGAAAGAGGTTGTTCATTTTATTCCAAGACATGAAATTGAAGGTCAACCATTAGAAGTGATTATGGAGAATTTACAAACGGCATTTGAAAATCATTGCTAAAATATATCCTGCATAAGAATAGTCGGCGGCATACCTTCTCTTCGCTGTTGCTCGAAACCCGTGAGCAAAGGCTCGTTCAGGCATGCCACCGACAATTTGTTAATTATACAAGGAGTATTTTCCACCAAAAGGATGTCAGCTAGACATCTTTTTCTTATGGAATTGACTAAATTAGAGCGATTAGGTGATCGGATGTTTGTCACTACAGCGGGTCGTACGAATGACCTTATGATTGAAAGAGCACAAGAAGTTGCTGAGGATTTAGGAATTGAATATATAACGAGAAATAAACGTTCGATTCTAAGTCTACAGAAAATGCTTCACGATGCTTGTATTGTGGTCGGAAAAGATCGTTTGGAGTTATACCCTTTTGGGGAAGAGGAGCCCTTTTTCTTCCATCCTAATTCTAGCATGTTTAGGATTAAGAGATTGCTAATAGGAGATTCCGATCCCTTTGTAGAGGCTTGTCAGCTTCGAGAGGGAAGTTATTTCTTAGACTGTACACTTGGTCTCGCCTCTGACAGTATTGTTGCAAGCCATATTGTTGGCAAAGAAGGGAGAGTAGTGGGGATTGAAGGTAATCCATACCTCGCATACTTAACAATGGAGGGCCTTAAGTCCTGGAAAACCGATGTTGATGAATTAGCCCTCGCCTTTAACCGCATAGAAATTTTCCAACAGCTTGCAATTGACTATTTGAGAACACTGCCCTCTAAGAGCTTTGATGTGGTCTATTTCGATCCGATGTTTGACGAGCATATAATGGAATCAGATGGGATAAGAGGCCTAAGCAGTATTGCGCTTTACGAAGATGTCTCAGATGAAATGATCGCTGAGTCAAAAAGGGTAGCGCGAGAAAAGATCGGAAGAGCGT
>DLCS01000066.1 GCA_002480735.1 Bacillaceae bacterium UBA7792
GGGCTTCACTCTCTTTCATCATTTTCCATTTACTATTCTTAGTCATCGCTATGGAATTAAATATTTTTAATTGTGATTATGCAAGATAGCGACCTTGTCTGTCAAGAGGAATTCGGAAAATTATGAATTAATTATGTGAAAATAATGACAATTCATCAAAACCAAGTTAAACTTATATTTATATTGAATAAGGGAAATGTTTTTCATATCGTTTACTCTGTACTATGATATTTGAAAATAATGATTAAAGGGGAATTACGATGACTGAATGGAAAAATGGAGTGGCCAAAATAACACTGCCAACACCTTTCCGTGTGGGTGATGTGAATGCATATGTGATCAAAGGGGAGCGCTTAACCCTTGTAGATGTTGGACCAAAAACGGAGGAGACGTGGCTTTCTTTAACCGAGCAGTTAAAGGAGCTAGGCATTCAGCCTTCAGACGTTGAACAGGTGATTTTAACCCATCACCATCCAGATCATGCAGGATTGCTCGATTATTTTCCTGATTCCTTAGAGGTATACGGACATCCTGTTAATGACCGATGGATCCATCCAACCGAAGCTTTCTTAGTTGAAAATGAACATTTTTTTATGAAATCCTTTCTGGAGTTTGGCATTCCAGAAACCTATCTGCAATTCATTGGAATGCTGAAGAAGGAATTAAAGTATTCCTGCGACCGGACCTTGACTGGCCATTTGCGTGAAGGCGATCGTCCGCTTGGTCTTTCCGATTGGAGGGTGATTGAAACTCCGGGGCACGCTCAAAGCCATATTGGCCTCTATCGAGAAAAGGATGCCATCTTTATTGGCGGGGACCATCTTCTGGCCCATATTTCACCAAATCCAATCTTGGAGCCGCCTTTACCTGGAGAGAAAGAGCGTCCAAAGCCACAGCTTCAATATAATCAATCCCTGAAAAAATTGCTTGAGGTTCCGATCGACCTCGTCTATTCTGGCCATGGGGAAGAGATTTATAATAAAAACGAACTCATTCATAAGCTGTTATCCAAGCAGCATGAGAGGGCACAGAAGGTTAAGAGTTGGTTAGAGAAGGAACCTTTGACTGTGTTTGAAGCCTGCCAGCTGCTGTTTCCTAAGATCTATCAGCGTCAGTTATCATTGACGATTTCGGAAACAGTTGCACAATTTGATTATTTAACAGATTTAGAGGAAATCAGCGTGGTGAATGATAATGGAATCATTCGATATGCTGTAAGCTAAGGTGATGAAATGACAAGTAGACTTCAAGGAAAGAATATATTTATTACAGGTGCTTCAGGGGGAATAGGAGCTGAAATTGCTAGGCTTTGTGCCAAAAGAGGAGCAAGCCTCTATCTTTTCGCGAGGAGCCTTGATAAGCTAGAGCAGCTGAAAGAAGAGCTGGAAGGAGAGTACTCTAGTCGGGTACATGTCTATCAATTAGATGTTTCTGACACAGATGAAGTTGAGCGCGTATTTAAGCGCGTATTAGGTGAGGTCCAAACCATCGATGTCCTCGTTAATAATGCTGGATTTGGGGTATTCCGTCTGGCAGAGGAAGCGTCCATAGCGGAAATAAAAGGGATGTTCAGCGTCAATG
This sequence comes from Bacillaceae bacterium UBA7792, assembly GCA_002480735.1. GTDB lineage: Bacteria > Bacillota > Bacilli > Bacillales > Cytobacillaceae > Robertmurraya > Robertmurraya andreesenii. The sequence goes on from DLCS01000066.1 coordinate 1,582, forward strand.
TGGTTGGCTTGATGGCCTGCACTTCAATGGTTCTTCCGGTGATGAAAGCAGAGAATAAGGGCCATATCATCAACATTGCCTCCCAAGCCGGAAAAATCGCCACGCCGAAATCAAGTGTTTACTCCGCTACAAAGCATGCTGTGCTTGGCTATACGAATAGCCTAAGAATGGAGGTAGCTGATTCCAATATTTTCGTGACTGCCGTAAATCCTGGGCCGATTGCGACGAGCTTTTTTGATATTGCCGACGAGAGTGGAACATATGTGAAGAATGTTCAGCGTTTCATGTTAAAGCCTGAGTACGTTGCAGAAAAAATCGTGAATGCGATGCTGACGAAGAAAAGGGAGATAAACCTCCCGCGCTGGATGAATACCGGAAGCGTTATATACGCTCTTTTTCCTAATTTGTTCGAACGAATCGGAAAAAAGGCATTTAATAAGAAATAGTGAATGACTTACATCGTTCTCCAAATAATAAGCTTAACCTATGGAAGAGAAAGGAGAACTATTTAAGTGAATACGACGAAGTTGCAATTACCTCTCCAAACCTTAAGCCTTGTTGTCGGATTTATGGTTTGGGTCATTATTTCTTCCTTAATGCCCAATATTCGTGCAGACATCCCTCTGACGGATGGTCAGGCCTCTTTGGTCACGGCAGTTCCTGTTATCTTGGGATCTCTCCTGCGAATATTTCTAGGATTTTGGACGAATCGGTTTGGGGCGAGAAGGTTATTTTTTATTAGCTTTATCATTTTGATTTTTCCTGTCTTTTATATTAGCATTGCAGATTCCTTTATGGATTTGATCATTGGGGGACTATTCCTCGGCATCGGTGGAGCGGTTTTTTCCATCGGTGTCACCTCATTACCGAAGTACTATCCAAAGGAAAAGCATGGGTTTGTTAATGGGATATACGGGGCTGGGAACATTGGAACTGCAATAACCTCCTTTTCGGCTCCAATTGTTGCCAAAGCTTTAGGGTGGAGCAGTGCCGTACGTTTGTTCATTATCCTATTAATCCTGTTTGCTCTTTTGAATTTCGTATTTGGGGATCGAAAGGAAGCGAAGGTCCAGGCTTCTCTAGGGGAGCAGATCAAAGGAGTTTATCGCAATGAAAAGCTCTGGTTTCTTTCGTTATTTTATTTTATCACCTTTGGCTCCTTTGTCGCTTTTACTGTGTATCTGCCTAATTTTCTTGTCAATAACTTCGGTCTTGATTCCGTTGATGCAGGCTTAAGAACGGCCGGGTTTATCACCCTGGCTACGATTATGAGGCCGATTGGTGGTTGGTTAGGGGACCGCTTTAATCCGCTCTTTATTTTAATGTTGGTTTTTGCTGGGCTAACATTTTCTGGAGCATTGCTTTCCTTCTCTCCCACGATCACTTTATATACGATTGGCTGTCTAACAGTGGCCTTCTGTGCAGGAATAGGGAATGGTGCTGTATTCAAGCTTGTTCCATTTTATTTTTCCAAGCAGGGTGGGATTGTGAATGGGATTGTATCAGCACTTGGGGGACTTGGAGGATTTTTCCCTCCCCTCGTATTAACCATTGTTTATGGAATGACAGGGCATAATGCGATTGGTTTCATGGCCCTATCGGAGTTTGCTTTAGCCAGCTTTGTCATTGTTGTATGGATGTATTATCTCGAAAGAACCGGCGTGGATAAGAAAATTTTTGACTCAACGGCGCAAGGAATGATGGTGACGGATCAAGCTGGTGTGATCCAAAGGGTCAATGATTCCTTCACCACATTAACAGGGTTTAATCGGGAAGAGGTAATAGGTAAGACACCAAGTGTATTAAGGTCTGGCCGCCATGACGAAGGCTTTTACAAAGAAATGTGGAATACGATCGAAAGCCAAGGATTTTGGCAGGGTGAGATTTGGAATAAGCGAAAAAATGGAGAAATTTATCCAGAGTTCCTGACGATCAGTAGAATCAACAACGAAGCCGGAGATGTTCAGTTTTATGTAGGAACCTTTAGTGATTTATCAAAAACTTAGAAATGTAAAAGAAGTAGGGCTGTCTCTTAGTGAGGCAGTCTTTTTTTCGTTGCAACGAAAGAAGACTTTCGTTTAGTAAGGAAAATTATGGATAAGATGGTGAGGAATATATTGATAAGGAGTGTTTGATTATGTCAGGACCTAGTTTGAAAAAAGTAGATGCCCATTCATCGATTCATGAGGCTGCCTTAAATGAAGCCAAGGAATTGAGAGAGCTTTATCGACATTGCCTGAAAAAGGAGAGACAGGAAAAAGCGCTTCAAGTGGCGGAAATCACGATTGAGCATTGGGAAACGAGAACATTAAAGCATGCAGAAGCAGAAGAGGAAGGCTTATACAAGGAAATGATGGAGGAAAATCCAGATTTAACAGAGGTTGTCGTGCAATTGACACGGGACCATAATTTAATGCGAAATGTGGTCGGACAAATGAAGGAATATATGATGCAAAAAAGGGTGGGAGAGGAATTTATTCGCTTCATGGATGCCCTTATTGTGATCGATGAAATCCATAATGAGGACGAAATGAATAAATTATTGGCTTCTGACAAATAATAACGCAGGAAATTGTAGGAAAGGGAGGATAAAAGTTGGGAGAGCTGCCACTCTATGAAGAAGAATCACTTAGGTTTCGTGCACCAAGGCTATATGACCGAATGATGGAAGCCTTTTCGAATTATAATTTGCATCCCTATGATGCCGAAGCGACGATCACTCAAAAAGAAGAAGGAATGGACCTTTCTATTAGGCTTGGAGGTAGCTTGATCGACTTAGCCACTATACATATTAGCCCCAAGCAGGCTGAAGAACCCGATGAAGAGGTAATCTCCTTTTTTGAGACGGCAGCAGAGGAGTGCAAAAATCTCTTAATCAAAAACTATTTTAACATGATTAAGCTCTAGAAAGGACTGATAGAGTTGTTTTCCTTTGAAAAAGAATCGATGCTTGTCGAAGATAGAGAGGATTTACTGGCAGTACTTCAAATGAGATTCGGCAGGGTTTCAGGTGAACTGATCCAGAAGATTTATGGGATTTCAGATGGCGATACACTACAACGGTTGATCCTTGCTGCCGCTAATGCCCATTCCTTCGAGGTTTTTCTTGAAGAACTAGAGATGGGGCAAGCTTCATTTCGATTGGTGGGGGAGGATTTTAATCCGCTTCGTAATCAAGCTATAGGGTGGGATGCCTAAATGGAGCAAAGAAAAAACAAGCTAATTCACGCACTCAAACATTTAAAACGAGGCGAGCGCATCAATGATGGCTGGACCGAGGAAAGTCCACGACCTCGTAATTCTGAGGATATTTATAGACGGCGCTGGCAGTATGACAAAATTGTCCGCTCGACCCATGGGGTGAACTGTACCGGTTCCTGTAGCTGGAGAATCCATGTGAAGGACGGCATTATTGCTTATGAAACACAGCAAACGGATTATCCATCGACAGGCGAGGATTTTCCTGACTATGAGCCGCGTGGTTGTCCACGTGGGGCAAGCTTCTCCTGGTATACGTATAGCCCAACACGAGTCAAGCACCCATATATTCGTGGCGATCTGTATGAGCTATGGAAAAATGAGCTGAAAGTGGCTAACAATCCAGTCGAAGCATGGGAAAATATTGTCACCAACCCTGAGAAACGAGCGAAGTATGTATCAGCACGAGGCAAGGGTGGTTTTGTTCGTGGAAGCTGGAGTGATCTTTGTCAATTAATTGCAGCCTCCTCCATCTATACGATCAAAAAATATGGGCCCGATCGAATTGTTGGCTTTAGTCCGATCCCAGCGATGTCCATGGTTAGCTATGCTGGGGGCTCCCGCTTTCTTTCTTTAATCGGCGGTACGATTTTAAGCTTTTATGATTGGTATGCTGATCTTCCACCTGCCTCGCCTCAAGTCTGGGGGGATCAAACAGATGTGCCAGAGAGCGGCGATTGGTATAACACGAAATATTTCATTATTTGGGGGACGAATATCCCGCAAACAAGGACCCCTGATGCTCACTTTATGGTTGAATCTCGCTATAACGGGACGAAGGTTGTCGGAGTAAGTCCTGATTATGCGGAGTATGAGAAATTTGCCGATATTTGGCTTCCTGCAAAAGCAGGTACGGACGGGGCACTGGCGATGGCGATGACCCATGTGATCCTCAAAGAATTCTATGTGGACCAGCAAACACCATATTTCGTCTCCTATGCCAAGCAATATACGGATCTTCCGTTTCTAGTCATTCTAGATGAGCATGAAGGACGGTACCGCTCTGGTCGTTTCCTAAGAGCTTCGGACATTGATGGAAACGAAGAGCTAGGGGAGTGGAAGACGGTCGTTTGGGATGAAATGGAGAATAAGATGGTCATCCCAATCGGCAGTCAAGGCTTCCGCTGGGATAGCGGCAACAAATGGAATCTCGATCTGCAGGACGTGAATGGCAATGATATCAATCCTCTCCTTAGTTTTATCGATCAATCGGATGAGGTTGTTCAAGTGGATTTCCCTTATTTTGCTGATGAAAAAAGCGGTCCGACAACAAGGGGAGTTCCGGTTAAAAAAATTCACGACCAATCAGGTGTGGAGCTAACAGTTACGACGGTTTATGACCTGATGCTTGCCCATACAGGTGTAGGTCGTGGCCTTGAGGGCGACTATCCAACGGATTACAACGATGCGAACAAACCATATACTCCTGCTTGGCAGGAAAGCATTACAGGGGTCAACCCAGCACATGTCATCCAGGTAGCTCGTGAGTTTGCTGATAATGCCGCCCGCACAAATGGCAAATCGATGATTGCGATGGGTGGTGGGACGAATCATTGGTTCCACAGTGACCAAATCTATCGTTCGATCTTAAACCTTGTATTATTAACGGGCTCCCAAGGGGTCAACGGTGGAGGCTGGGCCCATTATGTCGGTCAGGAAAAAGTCCGTCCGATTGAGGGCTTCTCACAAATTGCTTTTGCGAATGATTGGGTGAAGGCTCCACGCTTCATGAATGGTACTTCCTTTTTCTACTTTGCAACCGAGCAGTTCCGCTATGAGTATCAAGCAGATGAGGAAAAGGACGGATGGAGCAGCAAATACCGCAATATGCACCCAGCTGATTTCAATGCGATGTCCGCACGTCTCGGCTGGCTGCCAAGCTTTCCACAATGGACGCAGAACTCTCTTGATGTGATGAAGGATGCGAGGGAGCGTCATAAGGAGGATGACGGGGCGATTATTCAGGATATCGCCAAGCAAATTTCGGATGGGAAAATTAGTTATGCGATGGAATATCCAAATGACCCGCACAATTTTCCCCGGATTTTCTTCAACTGGCGTTCCAATCTCTTAGGGGATAGTGGAAAAGGGCATGAGTATTTTGTCAAGCATTTGATTGGCTCGACCGATTCCGTTCTGACCGATACGGAACATTCATGGCAGCCTGAAAGTATTCATGTGGATGCAAAGCCGCCTGAGGGTAAGACCGATCTATTTGTGGCCATGGATTTTCGGATGACAAGCTCAGGGCTTTTTTCCGATATTCTGCTTCCCGCTGCAACCTGGTATGAGAAATTTGATATTAGTACAACGGATCTGCATCCATTTATTCACCCTTTTAATGCAGCGATTTCACCACCATGGGAGACAAAAAGTGACTGGGATGCGTTTCGAGAAATTGCCAGGGAATTCTCTAATTTAGCGAAGGATCACCTTCCTGCTTGTGAGGATATTGTCATGTCGCCGCTCGCCCATGACACGATTAATGAAATCGCCCAGCCATTTGGAAAGGTGAAGGACTGGCGCAAGGGCGAGGTGGAGGCTGTTCCAGGAAAAACGATGTCAAACCTGAACATTGTCAAAAGAGATTATCCAAACGTGTTTGATATGTGGTCTACGGTCGGACCGAATATTCGCGGGGGATACGGAACCAAAGGGGTCAAGGTAGATGGCGAAAAGGCTTACCAGCAGCTTCTCAAGCGCCTTGGCGTTTCCAAGCGTGAAGGAGTCGGAAAGGGCCATCCAGACCTTTATTCTGACAAGCAGGCGATCAATGCGATCCTCCTTATGTCTGGTGCGTCGAATGGGAAGCGGGCTGTTGAAGGTTGGAAGTCGATGGAGGCAAAGACCGGAAAAAGCTTAGAGCATTTAGCGAAAGAACGTGAAGAGGAAGATTTCACCTTGGATGCGTTAACGGTTCAGCCACGGCAGACGATTTCTACACCAGTATGGAGCGGATTGGAAAAGGATAATCGACGCTACTCGCCTTTTACTGTTAATAAGGAATATAACATTCCATGGCATACCCTGACTGGAAGGCAAAGCTTCTATCTCGATCATGAGATCATGCTAGATTACGGTGAAGGACTCCCTATCTACTTACCGCCAATCAACAAGGGACCATTTTTAAAGGGCGAGAATGAAGTGGAGAACAAAGGGAAGTCGATCACGCTTCGGTATATGACCCCCCATCAAAAATGGGGCATTCATACGATGTTCACGGATACCAATAATATGGTTCAGCTGTTCAGAGGCTGGCAGGTCGTCTGGCTCAATGAAGAGGATGTCGCTTCGATTGGGATTAAGGATAATGACTGGATTGAGATCTATAACCGTAATGGTGCAGTCGCAGCAAGAGCCGTGCTTACGTACCGGATGCCACGCGGGGCGGTGTACATGCATCACGCTCAAGATAGAACGATGGGGGTTCCCGGAAATACAATCAACAAGGTCCGTGGGGGAACCCATAATAGTGTGACGAGAATTTATCCGAAGGCAACCCATATGATCGGGGGCTACTCTCAGCTAAGCTACGGGTTTAATTATTACGGACCGACTGGGAGCCAAAGGGATACGCTCGCTATTATCCGTCCCCTAAAGGAGGTTGATTGGCTTGAAAGTTAAGGCACAAGTAGCGATGGTCATGCATCTCGATAAATGCATCGGCTGTCACACCTGTTCTGTTACCTGTAAAAACACGTGGACAAACCGGCCAGGGATGGAGTATGTCTGGTATAACAATGTCGAAACAAGGCCGGGACCAGGCTACCCGAAGGAATGGGAGAATACCGATCGTTTCAAGGGAGGCTGGACGCTCCGAAATGGTCGCTTGCACTTAAGAGCAGGTGGGCCGGTCGCAAAATTAGCCAATATCTTCTTTAATCCGAATATGGCAACACTTGATGATTTTTATGAGCCATGGACATATGATTTTGAGCATCTTCACAAAAGCCCGAAAAAGGAAAATTTACCTGTAGCACGCCCTATCTCGATGATTACAGGCAAGTACATGGACAAGCCGGAATGGGGACCAAACTGGGACGATGACCTGGCTGGTGGCAGTGAGGTTGTCCCAATGGACCCAAATGTGCAGAAGCTACAGGAGCATATCGCAATGGAATATGAGAAGACGTTCATGATGTATTTGCCACGCATCTGCGAGCATTGCTTAAATCCTTCCTGCGTTGCCTCCTGTCCTTCAGGAGCCCTCTATAAAAGGGATGAGGATGGAATCGTGTTGGTCGATCAGGATGCCTGTCGGGGCTGGCGCTTCTGCATGAATGGTTGCCCCTACCATAAGGTGTACTACAATTGGAATACGCATAAGGCTGAAAAATGTAATTTCTGCTATCCGCGAACAGAAGCAGGCCTTCCGACTGTGTGCTCGGAGACCTGTGTGGGCCGCATTCGCTACATTGGGGTTGTTCTCTATGATGCGGATCGCGTGAAGGATGCTGCATCTGTCCAGGATCCGAAGGAATTATACGAGTCCCAGCTATCTGTATTTTTAGATCCGAATGATCCGCATGTGATTGAGGAAGCAAAAAAATCAGGAATTAATGATAGCTGGATCAAAAGCGCACAGGAATCACCCATTTATAAAATGGCGATGCAATGGAAAATTGCTTTGCCACTTCACCCAGAATATCGTACACTGCCAATGGTCTGGTATGTGCCACCGCTTAGCCCGATCATGAATCATATTACGAATGAAGCGGAGCTTAGTGCAGATGGTTTTATTCCGGCAGTTGATCAAATGCGCATCCCAATGGAATACCTTGCCTCACTTTTAGCAGCGGATGATGTATCCGTTATACGTCGCGCCCTCTTAAAAATGGTTGCCATGCGTGTTCATATGCGTGCCAAAACCGTCGGGGGTGTCGATGAAGTGAGAAAAAGCAAGCTGATCGCTGAAGCGGATACATCGGTTGAAGAGCTTGAGGATATGGCTCGTTTGCTTGGGGTTGCGAAATACAATGAGCGCTTCGTCATCCCAACAGGTAGAAGAGAAATGGATGATAACCTGCAGTATCGCTATGGTGCGTGCAGCATCGAGGATATCGCTCCCCCAGAAGGCATGGTAACTTATCCATATGGAAGAAGTGAGAACGGATGAAAATCGAAAAAGCAGAATTGCTCATGCTGATGGCTCGCTTTTTGGAATATCCAGATGAGGATTTTATTAGAGGGCTGGCTGATTTTGAGACGGAGGTTCAAGAACATCTTTCTTCACGGAAGCTTGCCAAGGAGTTTGTGAAACGCTGTCAACCGTTGATGGCGCTGGATTGGAAGGATTTGCAGGAGCTCTATGTTGATACCTTTGACTATAAAGAAAAAACAGGACTTTATCTTACGGCGCAGGAGCTTGGCGACAGCCGCAGAAGAGGTATGGCTCTCATCCAGCTGCAGAAGCTGATTGAGGATTTAGGCTTTGAGCGTGTTTCGGATGAATTAGCCGACTATATTCCAATGCTGTTGGAGCTCTTGGCTGTGGCTGATGAGGGGGAGCAGACAAAGCTTTTGGAGCGGCGCCTGTCTTATGCTCTTCACCGGATTGTTGGTCATCTTTCTCGAGATAATCCATACCATGCTCTGTTGGAGATGCTGACTCTTTATGTATTCGAGGCTCCTAGCAGGGAAGAAATTAAGCTCGTAGAAAGCGCCTGGGAGGATGCAGATCTCGATCCATTGCCATATCCGATGTTTTATCAGTAGGTTTGTGTGGTAGTTGATAGTTATTTTGATGGACAGGTGACTGAACAGTTGGAGAGAAAGCGAAATCAGTCTCCAAGGAGCCTTATTAGCGCCCGAACAAGCGTGTGGGAATCGGAATCGGTCGTCAAAGGGCCTTATTGGAGGCCGAATAAGCGTGAGGAAAGCGAAATCGGTCTCCAAGGGGCCTTATTGGCGCCCGAACAAGCTTGTGGAAGGCAGAATCGGTCGCCAATCCCTATGAAATGTATAAATTTACTAGTCGTTTCTTCATTAGAGCATTAAAAACCATTTTCTGTGAGGGGGTTAGCTATGAGTGGTCTTTTTTGGTGGGCGGTTTATCCGTACATTTGCGGCACAATTTTAATTATCGCCTCTTTTTACCGCTTTGTATTTCGCGGGAAAAGCTGGCACGCACCATCAACCGAAATTTTTGAAAAAAAATGGTTAAGGGTAGGATCAACGCTTTTTCACTGGGGGATTATTTTTGCCCTGGTCGGTCATATTATGGGCGTATTAATTCCGCTTGAATTTTATGAAGCAATAGGTGTTACCGAGGGGGTCTATCATTTCTTTGCCATTGCGGGTGGCGGTGTCGCCGGATTAATGGTGGTCATCGGCTTAATTGTGCTGATTATTCGGAAAGCAACAAATCCAAGAGTCAATGCTCATGCGGGGTTTAGTGATTATTTTACCGTTGTCCTTTTATTGATCATTGCCGGATTAGGAACCTATATGACGCTTATTTACAATACAACGTATGTTGCTTATGAGTATCGACTAACAATCGGGCCCTGGTTTCGAAGTTTATTCACTTTTCAGCCCCAATATGAACTGATGACAACAGTACCGTTCATCTTTCAGCTTCATATTGTTATTTCTTTTCTGTTATTTGCATCTATTCCATTCACACAGCTTATTCATATGTTCAGTTTTCCGGCTCGCTATCCAGCGCGTGCCCCCCAGCAGTATCGGGCGCGGAATGGGTATAAAAATAACTAGTCGAGATTGTCAAATCACCTTTCATTATCGGGAGGTGATTTTCATTTTCCACAAACACCCATTGAAAATGAACGTATATTCGCTTAAAATAAGGAATAAACTAGAACAAATGTTCCTATCGGAGGTGAAAAGAATGGTCGACTACAGCAAACTACCGCAAAATAAAATTTTATGTGTAGACATGAAGAGCTTTTACGCAAGTTGTTCGGCTGTTATGGAAGGCCTTGATCCGCTTGAATGCTATCTTGCTGTGGTTGGAGCGAAGGAAAGACAGGGGAGCGTCGTTCTCGCTGCCTCTCCGAAATTAAAGAAGGAATTTGGTGTGAAGACAGGCTCCCGGCGATTTGAAATTCCAGAGGATCCACGTATACACATTGTCGAACCGAAAATGAGGACCTATATGCGTGTTTCTCTAGAAATAACCCGCGTCTTTCATCGCTATGTTCCGAAGGAAGCGATTCATACGTACAGCGTCGATGAAAGCTTTATTCAAGTGGATGGGGCTTTAAATCTATGGGGAGATGCCCGCACGATTGCTCACAAAATTCGTGATGATATTGATAGAGAGTTTCAGCTCCCATGTGCGATCGGGATTGGTCCGAATATGCTGCTTGCGAAGCTTTGTATGGATTTGGATGCAAAAAAACGGGGGATTTCAGAATGGACCTATGAAGATGTTCCAAGCAGGCTTTGGCCGGTAACGCCCTTAAGAGAAATGTGGGGGATTGGAAGAAGGGTCGAAAAGACACTGAATAGCATGGGAATTTTTACAGTGGGACAGCTCGCCCATCATGATTTAGAAAGCTTAGAGAAAAAGTTCGGAGTCATGGGTAATCAGCTTTTTTATCATGCATGGGGGGTGGATTTGTCGAAAGTCGGTGCTCCTATTATGGAGGGGCAAGTCAGCTTTGGAAAAAGTCAAATTCTACTTCGTGACTACAAGGACGTGGAGGAAATTAAAGCGGTTGTGCTGGAAATGTGTGAGGAGGTGGCAAGGCGTGCAAGGCTTGGACGCAAGGGTGGTCGAACAATTAGCTTCGGCGTTGGCTACAGCAAGGATGAATTCGGCGGCGGTTTTTATCGTTCACGCACGATTGACGAGCCGACAAATGTGACGATGGAGCTGTATCGTGTCTGTCTCGAGCTGTTTGAAGAGCATTACGAAGGCAAGACGGTGAGAAAAATTATGATTTCCTTAGGTAATATTGTCGATGACAACGAATACCAGCTGAATCTTTTTGATCTAAATGGTTGGAAAAAACGGGAGCTAGGCTATGTCGTAGACCGTATACGGGGTCGTTACGGACCTGGTGCATTATTAAGAGCGGTGTCCTACACGAATGCAGGTACAGCGAGAGAGCGGGCAAAGCTTGTAGGTGGGCATAAAATGTAAGGATATTACAATAAAAACAAACGTAACAAAAACAGCCTAAGGAGATGACGGTGATGATCCGTGACCGTGGAAAAATGAAATGGACCTCTATGATGCTGCCTGAGCATGTAAAACTTTTACGGGATTGGGCGAAGGAGGATGAATATGAAAAAGCAAGAGAAATCGACGAGCAATACTTAGAGGTGATGAATGAAACGATTTCTGAAGCAATGGAATTTGGTAAAGACTTGATGATTACTCATTATCACAATCGAAAGTACGAGCTAGTCATCGGAAACATTCACTACTGGGATGACTTGAACGGGAAATTGCATGTGGTAGACCAATTCGGAGAAGTACATCGAATTTCTCTTTCCTCTATTTCCGATGTGAGGCTAATGGATGAGTAAATTGTGTTACAATTGTCGTGGAATGGAGGGAATGCATCATGGAAATAAACATTACCGCTACAGCCGTGCAGAAAATTGCTGAGAAAAAGGGAGAGCACGAGGGCTATCTTAAGCTGAAATATGAAACAGAGGGGTGCGGCTGTGTGATGAGCGGGGTAACATCACTATGGCTTGTAAGTGAAATTGACGGGGACGATCGTGCCATCGAAACGAGCACCGGTCCGATTTATGTGGAGAAATCCAAAGAAGTTTTTTTAAACGACGAACTCATCATTGATTTTTCCCCAAGCAATAACAGCTTTCAACTAAAGAGCCCGAATGAATATTTAAATCCACGAATGAGTTTTTTGAATAAAATCGGATAAGTAAGGTGAGTGAAAGATCATCAATAAAATGAGAAGTGAAAAAGAAATGATGGATATGTTAATGGAGTTTGCTAGAAAAGATCCAAGAATTCGATTAGCAACATTAGAAGGTTCGCGTACAAACAAAAACATTCCTCCTGACGAATTCCGAGATTTTGATATATCCTATTTTGTGACCGACATGGACTCTTTCAAAGAGAATGATCATTGGCTAAATATTTTTGGGAAGCGCTTAATCATGCAAAAACCTGAAGATATGGAGCTTTTTCCGCCAGAGCTAGGGAATTGGTTTTCCTATCTCATGCTATTTGAAGATGGTAACCGAATAGACCTAACGCTCATTCCAATCGAAGAAGTTCGGGATTATTTTTGCAAGAGTGACGGTTTAGTAGAAGTCTTGCTTGATAAGGATGGACTCGTCAAAGAGGAAGTGGTCCCAAATGATCGTCACTACTGGATTAAAAAGCCAACAGCGAGGGAATTTGATGATTGCTGCAATGAATTTTGGTGGGTTTCCACCTATGTGGTAAAAGGATTGGCAAGAAAAGAAATCCTGTATGCTATCGATCATCTAAATGAAATTGTAAGGCCCAACTTGTTAAGAATGGTGTCTTGGCAGATCGGGTTAGAACGTGGCTTTACCTTTAGCATAGGGAAAAACTATAAATTTATGGAACGCTATCTCTCAAAAGAAGATTGGGAAAAATTGCTTTCGACTTATACTCTGAATGATGAACAAAATAGGTGGCAGGCTTTGTTCACTTGTTATGAGCTGTTTAGAAAGTTCTCCAAGTCTGTTTCCACTGCTCTAGGTTTTCCTTATCCAGATTATGATGAATCGATTACGAGATATATGGAGAGGATTTATCGATCCTATGGAAAGAGTAGGACAGTAAAATAATACAACAGGAGGAAGTCATGGAAATTCGAGCTTACCGAAGTGAAGATGAAATAGGTTGGGTAAGGTGTCGGGTATTATCCTTTTTGGATACCGCATACTATGACAATGTTCTTAAAGAAAAGGAGAAATACGACAATCCAGCCATTGAACTTGTTGCGATAGAGGATGATCAGGTGGTTGGATTAATAGATATAGAATACGAAGTTGTGGAGAGAACAGTCTGTTCAAGAGGTGTAGGTTTAGGAGGGATGATCTGGCATATCGCTGTTCACCCTGACCATCGTAGAAAAGGTATCGGTAGTCAATTATTATATGAAGCTGAAAAAATAGCAAAAGAAAAAGGGCTTAATCGTCTAGAGGCATGGACTAGAGATGATCAATGGGTCAATAATTGGTACAAAAATAATCGGTTTGAACATGTGGAGTCGTATTTACAGGTATTCATGGATGGTGAAGATGAACTAAAAGAGATCATGATGTCAGAAATATCAGGATTATATCCTATCCAAACGTATGCCCATTATGTAGGAGAAGATAAAGATACGATTAGGAAAAAATTTAAAAGAGTTCATGAGTGCATTTGCTTTGAGAAAAAGTTTGAGTAAAGGGTTTTAGGTATTTACTAGAGAACGTATGTTTGTTATAATTAGAAATATATACCAATCAGAGGTCATGAGGATGGAAAAGGGGATGCACAGTATGAGAATCGAAGAATTAAACCAATTTGCAAGTTTCCTAATTTGGGCTGAAAAATTAAAGGAGATGGCTCAAGATTTATGGTTAAAGCCTATTTCGGAGGGGAAATGGTCTCTTCGGGAGATATTGACGCATATTATGTATTGGGATAAAAATTCGTTAGAAATGATGGTCCCTCATATGTCAGAAGGTGCTAATTTAACTTTCGTAGATATTGAACAGCTTAACCAAGAGGCTGCTGCATTTGCACGGTCCTATGATTCCTTACATGCACTCATTGACGACCTCATTCAGATGCGAAAACAGCTGCTTCGTTTATTGGAGGAAAAATATGATGAAGCGACGACTTTTATCATCGACAATGAGGAATATACATACAAAAAGTTTGTCCAAATCTTCATCCATCATGATGAGCACCATAAAAAACAAATTGAAGCCTTTCTAAAAAAAGAAGGAAAACGCTGAAAAATAGAAATAGACCCTTTTTAAAGAAAAAGGTCTATTTCTTGATTAGTTTTCTTCTAATAGTTTTGTTAACAATTTGTCAAATTTGTTCGGACTGATTATTTCGTGTGTAATGAATTTCCCGTCATAAAACAAACCAAAAGTTGTCCATATAGTTGGTGCATTTTGTGCTTCTTCTTTAGTCTGCATCTTAAAAGTTTTAAAAGGAACACTCTTATTTTTCGCTATTTTTCTTAGTTCTTCCAATACCCCAATAGCAAATGGACATTGAGCTGTGTAATAAATGGATATGCCTTCATCATCAGAAAAAGATTTTACCTGATTTTTAAAGGAAGGTATAACAGCTTGTTCATTCCACTTTAATGCTACTAAATGAAAATAAGGTTCTGCTTGGTCTACTACCTCAAATCCCACATGTTCAAAGAAACGTTGCTCACTTAGAAACGGGATATTTTTCTTACCAACAATATGTACAATCCCATCCATCCCACGATTGATGGCATCTTCTTTGCAATGATTTAACAATTGCTTTGCATAACCGTGATTTTTATATCTTCCTGAAACCCACAAACAGTTGATATACATAAAATTTGGTGCATTAACAGGAACCCATGCCATTTCAGCAGGCAAATATTCTATAAATACTTTTGCTCTTTTGTCTAAGCGATAAAAAACTAAGCCTTCATCCATTCGTTCTGCTAGCCATTGTTTTTTCTCATTTACTGCATTTTCATAATGTTTTGCTCCTAATGCACAGCATATGTGTTCAGTTTCGATATTATTTTTTGTGATTTGAACAAACCCCATATCTATCACTCCACAAATCGAAAATTTGATGATAAGCCACTGAGACTGCCTCAGTGGCTTATGCTTATCTATCATCAACCTCTATCAACATTCAAAATCTACTCTTTTGAAAGCATGCCTTCAGCGTTTGTTGCCTTCAGGTTATAAAGCGGCAACATAACAAGTAAGCCAATTACAAAGAGAAATGCGGATAACTCAAAAACAGTAACAATTGAAGATTTCTCCATCATTTTCCCAGAAATACTCATTGTTAAGACCATCGCCCCAGTGAAAAGGGGGCTTAAGGTACCATTTACTCTTCCGATAAACTCAGCTTTCGTATTTTGCAGGATCATCGTGTTAATCCCGATTTGTATACAAGGGAAAAACAACCCGCAAACGAATTCGGCTGCAAGTGTGAGCGGGAGATTAGTTGACAATCCGATGACGCTCATTCCAATGGCATTTACGAGCATGCCGATCATTAATAATCTTTGGGGAGGAACCGATTTAGAAAACATAACGGAAACCGCTCCTCCTAATATCATTCCAACCCCACTCGCTACCAGCAACCACTGTAGGCTTTCTTTCGCTAAATCTAACCGATCGGTCACAATAAATACGTTAAGAGGCTGAATTAATCCCATTGCAAGTCCTGCTGATAAAAAACATAACCCAAGAAGTTTCAATTCTTTCTTCTCTAATACATAGCGAATGCCACTTTTCATTTCATCGAGAATGGAGGTTCCTTGTTGATCGACTTCCATTTGATGATCCTTTGGAATAAAGGTGAGCATCGCAGCAGAAAGAAGGAAGGCTACCCCTGTAATGGCAATGGATATTTCGATCCCAAATTTCTGAAATACGAGTGTGCCGACCACAGGTCCAAATACCATGAACACAGCAAAAATCGTTTGGTATATGGACATTGCGGATTGAATTAACTCAGGTTTTAAATGCATTTTAAATAGCTTCATTCCTGAAGGCTGAGAAAATTGTGAAAGAATGGCTGAAATTAGCGTAACGAAAAAGATGATTTTCCAGGAACCAAAATGGAGTGTGATGAGAACAGCAAAGACAGAGACGGCGCTGAGTATATCACACCAAACCATTGTTCTCTTTGGTCTCCACCGATCGGCAAAGGTACCACCTATGAATGAAAAAACAAAGATGGGAACAAATTCAGCGACAGAAATCATGGAGACAGCAAAAGGATCTCCCTTCGTCTTTTCCATGACAAATAACAAAATGGCAAAATTTCGAACCCAAATCCCGATTTGCAGAAATAATGCGGAAAGCAAAATAACTCGAACAAAACGGTTGTTTAATAATTGTGACATAACATTCCTCTTTTCTTATTCGGTTTAGCAAATTTATAATGATTTTTCCCTTTATATATCGCAATGTTTACCTCAGTAATCGTTCTACCTAGTGCCGTCTGCGGAAAGCCACATATTCTCAATGAAAATCAAAACCTCCTATCCGTCATTTAAGGATAGGAGGTCTCATCAGTACCATAGAAAAAGACATAGTACACCGTGTACTAAGCTTGCGATCATCTTTCTCTATAAAAGTATAGACTAATCCCATTCAAAAATGACTTCGTGATTGATTAACGAATGTACTTTTTAGAATAGGATTATAAGATCATCGCCCTATGGTCACCCTTTCGTATATTAGTGTTTTTCATATTACACTGTTTTTTCCACTTTTACAAGTGTCGGATGGATATTTCAGCTCTGAGGAGTAAATT
>DLCS01000161.1:0-465 GCA_002480735.1 Bacillaceae bacterium UBA7792
GTGTTTCAATAACAGAAAGATCCCTCACACCAAGCATTGACATATGCAAGGTTCTAGGTATCGGAGTGGCCGTTAAAGTCAGCACGTCGACATTCGTTTTAAGCTGCTTGATTTTTTCCTTATGAGTAACACCGAATCGTTGTTCTTCATCGATGATTAAAAGTCCTAGGTCACGGTAGACAATGTCCTTTGAAAGCAAACGATGGGTTCCAACTACGATGTCAACCGATCCATTTTTCAGACCTGTCATCGTTTCTGTCTGTTGCTTTTTCGTTCTGAAGCGACTCAGTAAGCCAATATTAATGGGATAATCCTGAAATCTTTCCCTCATCGTATCATAGTGCTGCTGTGCAAGAATGGTTGTTGGCACAAGGAAGGCGACCTGCTTTCCATCTGCGATTGCTTTGAAAGCCGCTCGAATCGCGACCTCTGTCTTCCCATACCCTACATCTCCACAAAGCAAAC
>DLCS01000161.1:624-1127 GCA_002480735.1 Bacillaceae bacterium UBA7792
ATCCATCGGACGCTCTTTTTCCATATCCTTCTTAATTTCTTGAATGGAGCGAAGCTGATCCTCGGTTTCTTGATAAGGGAATGTTGCCTCAAATTCTCTTTGCATTTCCCCATCAGGAGAGAAAGCATATCCTTTTGTCGCTTCACGCTCTGCATAGAGCTTGATTAAGTCCTCTGCAATATCCTGAACAGAGGATTCCACCTTCTTCTTAACCTTTTTCCAATCATTTCCGCCTAGCTTGTATATCTTCGGTTCTTTACCTTCTGATGCTACATATTTCTGAACAAGGTCAATTTGCTCGACTGGGACATAGAGCTTATCACTACCCTGATAGCGGATATGAAGATAATCCTTATGAATCCCGTTGATTTCAAGGGTTTCGATTCCCAAGTACTTTCCAATCCCGTGGTTAATGTGAACAACATAATCTCCAACCTTAAGCTCAGAGTAGCTCTTAATCCGCTCCGCATTCGTTAGCTTTTGACGCTGGCGGGATTTCTTCG
>DLCS01000161.1:1363-1749 GCA_002480735.1 Bacillaceae bacterium UBA7792
CCTCTTATTAAATAGATCTTCCTCTGTGATGACAGCTATTTTTTGAATAGGCAGCTCAAATCCGGTTTGCAGATCGCCCTCCATAATTTGAACCTTGCCTGGTAGTAATGGCTGATCCTTCTGAACAATGGTCGATTCAATTCCATAATCCTCTAGAACACTCTCAAGTTTGTTGACCCGCTTGCTGTCTGCACCGAGAAAGAGGATGGCGTTATTCCCTTTTTTGAGACGCTCAATTTCACTCTTTAACACATGCATTTGTCCATGGAAATTTTGCATCTGCTTACAGGTGATATTAATAATGTTTTGCGGATTTGTATTCGGAACATGTCGCAAAAACAAAGACAAATAAATGATATTATGAGCCGATCTTTGCACCAATTTTT
>DLCS01000161.1:1829-16690 GCA_002480735.1 Bacillaceae bacterium UBA7792
TGCACCAATTTTTGCAATTGATGTGAAACTTGGACGTTATGAATGATTTTCCCTTCACTTAAAAGATTGGTATACCATTCCGCTTCTTCCTTTTCTAAGGAATCATTCATTTCCTGAACCCTACTAATTTCATCTACGAAAATTAGAGCTTCATTGGGCAAATAGTTCACTAGACTATTAGAGTCTTGGTAGGCAAATGATAGATATTTGAATATTTCCTCTGGTTTCTGATTATTTTGGAGCTGCTCCATTTCATAGCTAATATTTTGCATTAATAAGGATTTTGCCTTTTCGTCTTTAAGTTTTTTTAGACTATCAGCTAAGCCTGCCTCAAGCTTCGAAGCAACCATCATATGATGCTCGTCTAATAAGGGCATTTCCGTCGCAGGGCCAAATTGTATTTCATTCATCTTCTCTCGAGAACGCTGATCCTCAAGGGAAAAGGAGCGAATCGATTCAATTTCAGTATCAAATAGCTCTATTCGAATCGGATCTGATTCTGTAAGAGGATAAATGTCGATAATTCCTCCTCTTACACTAAATTCACCCGGGGATGTGACCATTTCTGAACGAGCATATCCCATGTCAACTAATTTTAAAAGCAGTTGATCTACTTCTATTTCTTCCCCGACTTTTAAAGTAATTTGTAGCTTCTCCCATAGACTTTTCGGCGGAATGATTTTCCTCAAACCTGAGACAGGCACAATCAAAATCCCGTTTTTCTTTCTGCTCCAATGGTTCAGGACATCAATGCGCTGTGCTTTAAGCTCAGGACTTGCTACACTCATTTCTGCTGCAATTAATTCATTTGCTGGATATAGAAATACCTCGTTCTCATCCACAAGCTGAATCAGATCATCATAGAGCTTTTGGGCCTGCAAAAGATTATAAGTAACAATGAATAGGGGTTGTCTTGTTTCGCTATAGATGGATGCCAAAAAGACGGTACGAGCAGATCCAGACAAACCTGCCACCAGTTGCTCCTTTAAGCCCCCCTTAATCCCTGCTATAACTGAACGCATATCATCATGACCTGTAAAAAGCTGTTTTAGACCGAACACAAGACTCCTCCTCCCTTTTTACAAGTGTGTAATCTATTAATAGTTTAACAATGGCTCTTTCTCAAACATTACGAATAGAAAAATGCCTTGGAGATAAAGTCCAAAGCTTGTATGAAAAGGGCTCTTGCCTCCAATCAGTGTAGAGACAGCCCTTAATGAATAAGGTAATCATATTGATAATAATCCGGGTTCCGCTTTAACGATTCATGGCAGTCCTCACAAATCGCTTTGATATGGATATCACCTGAGGAGTCATAGGATACCATCTCCATTCGCTCCTCATCAGTAAGCTCACTTAGACCCAGCCTTTCTGAATCCATTGCTATATTATCAATGGTACCCATCGGGTGTCCACAATGTCGACAATAGTATTTTAGAGCCATAATTAGCCTCCCCTTCAAACAGTTCATTATCTTTATTAATAACCGTTTAAAAGAGACTTTATTCACCTAATTACTTCAAGTCGACCTTTGTGATTATTTTTGGTTATATTCATTCATCACTTGCAAAAACGGCCGTTCAAACGTAGCTTCACAGGCCTCTCCGCATTTTGCAATGACCTGATTCATGATCTCCTGCTCTTCCTTTGTGAACCGAGACAATACATAATCTGTAATAGGCTGACCATTGGAAGGCCTACTAACACCTACTCTTATTCTATTAAATTCCTGGCTGCCCACATGGGCAATGATAGACTTCATGCCATTATGTCCACCGGCACTGCCCTTTTGTCTTAGACGTATCCTTCCAACTGGAAGATCTAAATCATCGTATATCACAATCAAATCTTCCAGATCAATATCATAATAGTCCATGAGAGGTCGAACAGATTCTCCTGATAAATTCATATATGTTAACGGCTTGAGCAAAAATACCTTCTCTCCCCTTACATGACCTACACCATACAATCCCTTATGCTTGGATTGATCAAGCGGGATATGGAGCTGATTAGATAAATAATCAATCACTTCAAAACCTATATTATGCCTTGTTTTTTCATATTGCCTTCCTGGATTGCCTAGGCCTACGATTAATTTCATTTTCTCACCCTCCTTATTAAAGGCTGCTAGTGCTGGTCCTAAACGGCTACCAAAACGTTAAGGGGCTGACTTTTATCTGTCAGTCCCTTAAGCCTTGCTTATTCAGACTTTTCTTCACTAGCCTCAGTTTCCCTGCCCTCTTCGTTCTTCGGAATTCCTTCCTCTTGCTCCTCACCTGTATCTATTTCTACCTCAACCTTTGGTGGAAGTATCGATACAATGGTCTGTTCGGCTTCATGGTTAATCTGAAACTCTTTTCCGGCGCTTAGTTCACCGACCGTAATGGTTTCCCCCACCTGTAAATGTGAAACATCGACATCAATAGCTGAAGGAATATTGGCAGGTGTCGCAGTAATGGATACCTCATGCAGGGCTAACTGCATCACTCCGCCATCCTTCACGCCAGCTGCTTCTCCAACTAGATTAACCCGCACATCTGCAGTGATTTCCTTGGACATATCTACAGCTAATAAATCAGCATGTAAAATTTCATTCTTAACTGGATCAGCTTGGTACTCCGTTAATATAACATTGACCTGCTTACCGTTTAAGTCTAACGGAAAAACACCATTTCGACCAACCTCACGTATTTTTTTCAAAAAATCCGCCCCATTTACATAAACGGAGGTGCTGCCCACTTTGTTGCCATATACGACAGCGGGGATATTCCCTTCTTTGCGAATCTTCGTGAGTGTAGAGTTGCGAAACTCAGTTCTCTCTGTAGCCTGTAATGCAGTACTCATGTTATTTACCCCTTCCTAATTTTAAGAGCGTTCTATATAGAAAATGCCCAAAATAAGTAAGGAATAAACATAATACTTAGAGAAGTGCTCTTCTCCTGAGATTGCCCACACACTGATCGGGGAAAGGCTTGCCTTTTTAAAGCAAGCCTTGTCATTATTTATGATTAATCAAAAAGTGTACTAACAGATTGGTGCTCATGTACCCGTATAATGGCTTCGCCTATTAGCGCAGCAACAGATAATTGTTTAATTTTCCCAGACAACTTCTCTTCAGAAAGTGCAATTGAGTTTGTGACAACAAGCTCTTTAATTTTTGAGTTTTCGATACGTTCAATCGCAGGACCGGAAAGAACTGGGTGTGTACAGCACGCATAAACCTCTAAGGCACCATTTTCGACTAGTGCGTTGGCGGCTAAGGTAATTGTACCAGCGGTATCAATGATATCATCAATTAAAATGGCCACTTTGCCTTCAATATTTCCGACGATATTCATGACCTCTGCCACATTTGGCTTTGGTCTGCGCTTATCAATAATTGCAATTGGAGCTTTCAGACGTTCAGACATTTTTCGAGCACGTGTCACCCCACCATGGTCAGGTGATACAATCACGATATCTCCATTCAAATCTTTATGCTGAAAATAATCTGCTAAAATCGGTACCCCCATTAAATGATCTGTAGGAATATCAAAGAATCCTTGAATTTGTGGAGCATGTAAATCAAGGGTAATGACCCTTGTGGCACCAGCAGTTTCAAGTAAATTAGCCACTAGCTTAGCTGTAATTGGCTCACGAGCTCTTGCTTTACGGTCCTGTCTTGCATAGCCGTAATATGGCATAACAATATTAATGGTCTTAGCAGATGCACGCTTTAGAGCATCAATCATAATCAGTAACTCCATTAAATGTTCATTCACTGGAGAACTCGTCGATTGGATGACGAAAACATCACAGCCGCGAATGCTTTCTTCAATATTGATTTGAACCTCTCCATCACTAAATCTTTGAACGGAACATTTTCCAAGCTCAACACCAATTACCCTTGCAATTTCTTCTGCTAGCTGTCGGTTTGAATTTAAGGTAAACACCTTTAAATTCGGATCTAAATACTGATTTGACATGGTGAACCTCCAATTGCTTTTCTTATTTTTTGGCTCTGTTATACGCCAATGCCGATCCTTATGCATATGGGTTATTCACTCCATACAAATAAGGTTTGATCGACACTGAACATGAACACAACCTATTTTTTCAATTTGTCTGCGTACTGCTCTTTATTAACTTGTCTGGCTCGGGCAATCGCTAGAGCATTTCCAGGAACATCCTGTGTAACCGTTGAACCTGCTGCCACGTATGCACCGTTTCCAATCGTGACTGGTGCCACTAGATTGGAGTTGCAACCAATAAAGACATCGTCCTCAATCTTCGTCAAATATTTCTTTTTCCCGTCATAGTTTACGGTGATGGAGCCACAGCCGATGTTAACATCACTGCCCACTTCAGCATCTCCTATGTAGCTTAGATGGGATGCCTTGCTGCCTTTCCCAAATACGGATTTCTTTATCTCAACAAAATTTCCGATCTTTACTTCATCGTGAATTTGTGATTGTGGTCGAATGTGAGCAAATGGTCCAATATTGACATGAGAGCCAATCTCGCTGTCATAAGCAACAGATTGACGAATGACCGTACCTTCTCCAATTAGACAATTGCTAATTTCACTGTTGGGTCCAATTGTGCAATCTGAAGAAATTCTTGTATTTCCTGATAGAACCGTTCCAGGTTGAATAATGGTATCCTGTCCAATCTCCACATCAGAACCGATATACGTATGATCGGGATCAATGATCGATACGCCGTTTCGCATATGAAACTCATTAATTCTCTTCCTTAATATAGTCTCTGCTTTTGCGAGAGCTACTCGATCATTAACGCCAAGAGTTTCTTCAAAATCATCCGTTTGATAAGCAGTAACTGTCTCACCAGCATTTTTTAGAATTTCAATCACGTCTGGGAGATAGTATTCTCCTTGTACATTCTCATTTGAAACATTATTTAACGCCTCAAATAGTGCTCTATTATCAAAGCAATATGTACCTGTATTAATTTCTCTAACGGTTCTTTCCTCTTCTGTCGCATCCTTATGTTCAACAATTTTCTCAACTAACCCATTTTTATTGCGAATAATACGTCCATAGCCAGTCGGATCATCTGCATAAGCGGTTAAAACCGTCGCTTTCGCCTTTGCTTCTTCATGGTGCTTAACTAATGATTCCATCGTTTCAGCCTTGATTAACGGAGTATCTCCACAAACAACAAGCGTAATACCCTCTTTATCTTCAAGGATGGAACGAGCCTGTATCACAGCATGAGCGGTACCTAGCTGTTCTTCCTGTAAGGCATAGCTGCAGGCTTCTCCCAATTGAGATTGAACAAGCTCTGCCCCGTGGCCAATAATGGTCACAATTCTGTCCATTTGAAGTTTGGAAACTTGATCCACTACATGTTGAACCATAGGTTTGCCGCAAACGGGATGCAAGACCTTATAGAGCTTTGACTTCATCCTTGTCCCTTGACCAGCGGCTAGTATGACCGCATAACGTTTAGACATTGACAGTCCTCCATTACCTTTGTGAAAAGGCCTAAAATTACTATAAATCGATTAAAATCGTCAATTAGTTAAATGAATCCATTAAAAATATATCCTAAATACATGACTATTTCAAGGAAAGTTCAATAAGTACAAATATTTGTAAAAAGGAGGTTTAACAATTAGCAAGCGGGGGTATGGAAAGGTGGATAGGTTAGTGATGGTTCCACTTGAGGAAAACTTCGGATGAAAAAAGGCCTTACTTATGAAGTAGGCCCTTGTTGCAATATCCTAAGAAGCTCCGGCTTCTTCAAATTCAACTTCTAATTCACCTAAACGGTGGTACTCAGCCAAAACAGCCTCTTGGATTTTTCCGCGCGTCCCTGAATTGATTGGATGAGCGATATCACGAAATTCCCCATCTGGTGTGCGCTTACTTGGCATAGCAACAAACAATCCGTTGTTCCCATCGATGACGCGAATGTCATGAACAACAAACTCATTATCAAGCGTAATTGAGGCAATCGCTCTCATACGGCCATCTGTATTGACACGGCGTAATCTGACATCAGTTACTTCCATTGTGTTCACCACCTTTACGAATAGTTAAAAATCTAAGTTAACTAATTCAACATAATTTCCATTTTTCCTTCTTTTTAGGAAATATTTTTTAAAAATCACGTGAAAGATATAAACCGCTTTCAAAAAATTTCACACAACTACAGACATATATCAATTAACTAAACTATTTCACAAGAGCAATAACTTCTATTTCTACCAATGCATCCTTTGGTAGCCTCGCTACTTCCACACAAGAACGAGCAGGCTTATGTTGGGAAAAATATTCGCCATAAACTTCGTTTACCGCAGCAAAATCATCCATACTTTTTATAAAGACGGTAGCCTTTACAACCGTCTCAAAGGAGGCTCCTGCCTCTTGTAAGACAGCTTGCAGATTCTTAAATACTTGATGGGTTTGCTCCTTAACATCCCCCTGAACCATTTCTCCAGCTGGTGTTAACGGGATCTGCCCCGAGCTAAAAAAAAGATTATTTACAATAATTCCTTGTGAATATGGACCTATGGCTGCTGGCGCTTGATTCGTCTGAACTGTTTTCATATTAACATCCCCTCTCGAATTTTGTTTTCATGGATTCCTAGCCTCATTGCAAAGAACTCATTTTTTCGAAATAATTTCCCACGCTAACGGAGATTTTCTTTTCTTTTACATCCACATCTGATAGCTTGATGAGAGATAAATAGTCATCTACAAGTCTCTCTTCTGTTTTTTCTGCTTCTACTAACACAGCTATACCCGCAACCGTTGCATTAAATTCTTCGAGTAAGCTGATCATTCCATTAATCGTCCCGCCCGCTTTCATAAAATCATCCACGATCAGAACACTGGAGCCTTCCTCTAAGCTTCTCTTTGATAATAGCATCGTCTGAATCCTTTTGGTTGAGCCCGATACATAATTGATACTAACCGTTGAACCCTCAGTTACCTTACTGTCTCTTCTAACAATCACGACTGGAACATTCAGCTGACTTGCAACGGCATAAGCAAGAGGAATCCCTTTCGTTGCTACCGTCATGACCACATCAATTTTTGTATCTATGTACGCTGAAGCGAGTAAGCGACCTGCCTTTTGAACAATGGAGGGATTTCCCAACAAATCCATCATATATAAGTACCCGCCAGGCAGGAGTCGATCGGGCTGTGCGATCGTTGCGCAAAGTTCTTCGATATAGGGTCTTGCTTCCGATTCAGAAACCTTTACGTAGAACTTTACCCCTCCCGCTGCACCAGGAATGGTTTGAAGCGTCCCAATCCCTCTTTGTTCGAAAGCTTCCTTAATGATTCCAAGGTCTTCACTGATCGAGGATTTTGCCGATCCATATCTTTCAGAGAAAAAGGATAAAGAAACTAATTCTCTTGGATGTTCTAACAAATAATTCGTCATATCGACCAATCTATCACTCCGACGAAATTTCAATAGCATACAACCTCCCTTATCCGAATATTTTAACGTTAATATATCATTATTATCCGGATTTAATCAAGGGTATGTCTGTCACCCAACATTCTTACGGCAAAAACCTGATCACAAAACCCTCTTAACCCATTGTATAGACGATGCATTCTTGAATCATGCTGTACTAGTGCAAACACTGTTGGACCACTTCCACTCATAAGAACGGCATCTGCCCCGAATCGATACATTTGCTCCTTAATTTGGGCTACCTCAGGATACATCTTTAACGTAACTCCCTCGAGAACATTCCCGACCTGCTGACACACTCCGTCAAAGTCATTTCTTCGAATGGCTTCGATCATGGAATTTGTGTCCGGATGAGAAATATGCTCCACATTTAAGCGCCTGTAGACATCGGCGGTTGAAACCCCGATTAACGGTTTTGCAAGAACAACCCAGCAGTTAGGGGGAGCGGGCAATGGCATAATTATTTCCCCTCTCCCTTTTGCTAGCGCCGTTCCACCATAGACGCAAAATGACACATCAGAGCCGATTTCTGCTCCAAGCACAGCAAGCTCATCCAAGTTTAATCCAAGCTTCCATAGCCTGTTAAGACCTCTTAAGGTCGCAGCTGCATCACTGCTTCCACCCGCAAGGCCGGCCGCAACAGGGATTGTTTTTTCAATGTTGATTTGAACGCCATGCTGAACTTGAAACCTGTCTTTAAGAAGTATGGCTGCTTGATAAGCCAAGTTACGTTGATCATCTGGAACAAAGCGATTCTGTGATGTCACACGAATCACATTCTCGTCCAGCCAAGTTAACTCAATCCGATCAGCAAGATCAATGGTTGTCATGATCATTTCAACCTCATGATAGCCATCTGGACGTTTATGTAAAACATCTAATGTCAAATTTATTTTCGCTGGTGCTTTCATTAAGACCTTCAAGATTTCCACCTACTCAAGCATTCTTCTGATAGTAAATACAGAAAAACCCATCCATTCATTTTATTGTCCTATTTTACCACAAAACAACTGATGTAAGACGTGCTCTTCTTGACTTTTTATAAACAGAAGCATATACACCCTGAACAGCACGTATAATACCAAAGCAAAAGCCGGAGCGATAGCCCCGACTTTAACGTAGTGAATCTGCTTAAATTGACTGGTAAGTCTTAAGAGTTATCGCTTGTTTCTTAATTGTTGTTCAGCTATTTCGATGGCGCGCTTTACCATATTACCGGCGTCTCTCGCCCGGATACCGCCCCAACCCTCTTTTTGAACGACATCATAAAAGCCTAACTCCTTAGCAAGCTCCTCTTTTAAGCCCTCTGACATTACTCCTCGTCTTCTGCCCAAAACGAACAGCTCCTTTCTTCACCACGTATCCTTAGTATGAAGTATGAAGCAGTGAATCATAAGAGCCTAATTTATCCTATCCATCCAAATTGGAACCTTTGATTATCGATGTCTCTAAAAAAAATAAAAAGCAGCAAACCTCTGTTCACTGCTCGTAAATAAATATAGACTTCCTAGCTTAACGCTACTTGTCCTGTTGTATCTTCATAGAAGGTAATCTGAACCGTTTCTGTTAGTACATCTGCATAGCTGTAAGATACACGTTCGAATGCATTTTCATCCTGATCTAGTTCAATCACAAACACAGAAGGATAAGTTTCCGCTAAAATACCAGAGCGTTCAATCGTTTTCCTACGACCACCATTTGCCCTTAATAATAATCTTTTTCCCAAATTTGAATCAAGGGCCTTCTTAATATCAATTAACGTTTTTGTCATTCGGTCCACCTCACTATGTTAAGTATATCACACTGACATAATTTAGTCAAACAAAAATATAAATTATAACAGTGTTTAAATTTAGTTGTCAATATATTTTATTCCACATTTTTTTCTAATTTTCTACATTAATATAATTTCCTATTTTGACAAGAATATGTATGGCGCCCCAAAATACTTTAGAGGCGGCTTTAGGATGATGAAATTACAAGAATAAAATCCGGAGGGAAAGCATAACATTCCCACCAGATTACAAATGACGATAAAAAGCGAGGGAGGAATTTTGTCGAAAAGTTTATTCCTTTTCCACATTAAATGGCATTCCTGTTCTGAGGATCCCTTTTGTTTCAATCCCGCCGAGTCCTTTTTCCCCTGTTAATGTGTTTCTTAAAACATCCCAGACATTAATCCTCTCCATAAAGGGTGTAAAGCTAATCTTTGCCACAATATAAACGGGATCCAAGGCGTGAATATTAATACGGGAAGGGGAACTGGCAAAATTAGCCCCCGCATGAATTAATGACTCAAAATGAGACTGACATGCACCCGCAAAGATGACCAGCTGATCCAAATTAGGAATCATTCTCCTCGCCTCTCTCACGGTTTGTACAAAATACTTCGAATGCCGATATGCATTAATATCCCCAATCTCACCCTTGGATTTCGAGTAGGCATCATGGCCGGTAATAACTAAAATATCAGGACGATAATACTCGATCAGCTGATGTATTTTGTTCGGCATTTCTTTTTCACTGCAATGAATCCCTGTAACCGGAATCCCAATTTTCTCATATAGGTCCAAGCATTTTCTTAAATAAGATGGGTCACCATCTATATGAAGAACGCGACCTGGAAGCTGAAAGTAGTTGATCTTCTTTTTATAGCCATCTGTTGAATCATATTCTTGCTTCTCTCTTAACAAATTCATTTCTTGTTGAAATAAACGATAGGATTGCTCCTCGAGAGACCGAAATTCCCGTGACCTTTCATTCCTCGTCGATTGGTCTATAACGATTAGATCCTTATAGGGAGCATCTGCGATTAACCGAAAATCTTCCCCATACAGTATGGCTATTTTATTTCCATTCTCTGTTCTTATATCGATTACTCGGAATAGAATATCACATTTATAGGATATTCTTCCGACAACATCCATGAGGTTTATCGTCACTAAAGGTCACTCCAATTAGCCCAATAGGGCCTACTAAATTCATGCTCCTCAAAAAAGAAGCTAAGTCAGAATGAAAAATCAAGATCGTTTCTTTTTCAAAATATGCATGAATCCTAGTACATGTGCCTTAGAAAGAAGCATAAAAAAACAGCCTTACTGAAAGGCTGAATGAAGGGCTGCACTTAATTGGGCATATTCCTCGATAGAAAGGGTTTCTCCTCTTCTCGTCGGATCAATATTCACATCATGTAATGCTTGAAGAATTTGCTCCTTTTTCTCTTTTCCTCCAGGCAGTTGACTTGTAAGGTTATTAAGAATAGTTTTCCTTCTTTGTGCAAAGCTTGCTTTTGTGATGTGAAAGAAGAAATCCTCGTCCTCAACAGCCACCTTTGGAGTTTCCCTCACCGTTAATCTTATGACAGCCGAATCAACATTTGGTTGCGGGACAAAAACTGTTTTTGGAACGATCATGACCGTCTCCGCTACCGTGTAGTACTGTACAGCAATTGAAAGCGAGCCGTAATCCTTCGTTCCTGGGTTTGCTGAAATTCTTTCTGCTACTTCCTTTTGGAGCATTACAACAATACCTCTTATCGGCAGCTTTTCTTCCAGAAGCTTCATAATGATGGGTGTGGTCACATAATAAGGAAGGTTAGCAACTACCATGATATCCTCTATTCCCTCAAATTCCTTGGCAATAATGGCCCCCACATCTGCTTTTAAGACATCCTGATGAATAACTTCCACATTTGAATAGGGGGAAAGGGTATCTTCCAATATCGGCAATAGCCTTTGATCGATTTCAAACGCGACAACCTTTTTACTTCGGCGGGCTAATTGTTCAGTTAGAGCTCCAATACCAGGGCCAATCTCGATCACCCCTGTATTTTCTGTCAGGTTGGCGTGGTCGACAATTCGATTTAAAATATTTGTGTCAATAAGGAAGTTTTGACCTAAGCTTTTTTTAAAGGAAAATCCATATTTCTCTAAAATCGCCCTCGTTCTCACAGGTGTTGCAATATCTTTATTCATGCTTCTCCTCCTGTTGTATTGCCCTTACAGCTTCTGCAAAAGCCTCTTTTGTAATTTGGAACATCATCAGTCTTTTATGTAGCTGTTTCCCATTCGTATACCCGATGCGCAATATTCGCCCCAATTTCTCTCGCCGTTCCTTTGAACCGGGCCCTCCCATTAAACCAGCAAACATGAGATCCTCTTTGGATATTTCTTCGACCGTTTCCTCGGTCATAAGCTGAGCTTCTCTTAAGGCTTGTTGAATTATCTCTGGTTGCGCATGCTCCACTCCTACACCCCTTCCATGCTTATGAAGGGCCGCTTCCTTTGGAATAAAAGCATGCTTACAGGATGGAACATGCTCTGTAATGGTTTGTCTGATCTTTTGCCCCGGATAATCGGGATCTGTAAAAATAATGACTCCCCTCGTTTGCTGAGCCAGTTTTATTTTTTCCAGCGTTTCTTTATTGATAGCCGAACCGTTCGTTTCAATCGTATCGGCATTAACAGCCCTCTTTATCGCCGTGGTATCATCCTTGCCTTCCACCACAATAATCTCCTTAATTTTTTTCATACTTCCTCCCGGACCTATAGGTACTTACCACCTTAAAAATATTTTCGTAAAAAATGATAAAAAACTGAAACAATTTTGTAATGTTGTACGTCTATATAAGTGTAATAGAAAATACAAGAAAATCAAAAAAAGCAGAGAGAAATTCTCTGCCCATTAAAATATAACATATTCGCTAGTTTATTCTAAAATCTTAATCAATACTTTTTTTCTTCCCCATCGGTAAGCATCCGATTTAGAGGCAAAGAAAACATCAATTTTATTTCCTTTTATTGCTGATCCAGTATCAGCAGCTATGGCATAGCCATACCCTTCAACAAAAACCTTAGTTCCTAGCGGAATAACACTCGGGTCGACAGCAATTATTTTTGCATTCGGGTTTGCTTTTAGGTTAAATCCTGTAGCCGTTCTTCCAGAACAGCCGTTGCAATTGGCGGTATAAGCTGTTGAGCTTACATAGAATTCCTTAACCGCATTCACGCTTCCACGGGAAACGGTTTGCGTGGTGGTCTTTGTACCAACTGCCACAACCTTATCACGTTTTTCTTTCATAGTAGATTCTCTTAGAAGTTTTCGTGATACTTCTTCACCATTTTCTAAGATCACTTCGTATTCCTTTTTCACGAGACCTTCTTGACCACTGGATATGGTTTTTTCTGTTCCTTTAGCAAGCGTATGATCTTTCTTTGTCACAACAGCAAATTTAATTGGTTCTTCCACTACATCGGTGACTTTTTCAACTCGAATGACGTTAACTTTAGTCTTTTCATTTACTTGTTCTTCAAGACTTGGCTCAACACGGTCTAATTCATTTAGTGTGATTCCTTGTTGTAATAAAAAGTCAGCGACCGTAGTCGAAGTGGACCATACCTGTTTTTCTGCTCCACCGTCTAAGACGGTAACAGAAAATGCTCTATCGATCTGTACGATTAAATTGTGCTTAACTTTTGTATCTACTGTAGGTTGAACCTTATCATGCTCGCTTAAGGAAATATTTTGTTCTTTTAAGAACGCTTCCACGGTTTTAGCTGTCGTCCAGATTTGCTTCTTTTCGTTTCCTTGAACCATTTGAACCTGTTTTGCTGGTTTCCATACAATCTTTTGGTTGTTCTTAACCTTCGTGTTCTCTGATGGAGACACATAGTCTTCTGAGTGAAGTGATATATCTAATTCTGCAAATATTTCTTTGACGGTGGTTGCATGTGTTTTAATCGTCTCTTCTTGACCATCAAGTGTTATAGCTACTGTTTTTTTCGTAGTTTCGTAGAATAGAAAGCCTACTGCTGCAGAAAATACTACGAAACTAGCGATGATGATCATCCATTTCTTTTTACTCAAAGACTGGGAAAACAGGTTTTTCATGTTTTCGATTACGATGAAAAACGCCTCCTTCTCTCTCGAGTGATTATATAGAACTTAACCTGCGGATGTCAACCCTTCACTTTCCCCGAACATATTCCCTATTATGCAAAATAGTCTGAGAAAAAGTAAAGAGAGACTTCTCGACATGGTTATCCTATGAAGAAAAGGAGACATGTAGAACTTTTTGGAATTAGAATTTAATTGGACAAGCATCTATGTAATTCGACATCATTCTTTATCACTTTATGCCGAATAATTTCTTCGCATTTAAGGTTGTTTGTTTCGCTACCTCTTCGTATGAAATCCCTTTTAGTAACGCAATTTGTTCCGCTACAAGCTTCACATAGCCTGGTTCATTTCGCTTCCCCCGATAAGGGTGGGGAGCTAGATAAGGGCAATCTGTTTCTATTAATAGCTTCTCAAGGGGAACCGCTTCTGCCACTTCCTTCGGCTTTTTCGCATTCTTGAAGGTAACAGGGCCCCCTAATGAAATGAGGAAGTTCATTTCAAGGCATTCACGGGCAATTTCCACGCTTCCGCTGAAGCAATGCATGATCCCCCCAACCGCTTCTGCCCCTTCTTCTCTCAAAATCTCAACAATATCAGCAGTTGCTTCACGATTATGGATAACGATGGGCAGCTTCACTTTTTTAGCAAGCTGTATTTGCTTGCGAAATACTTCTTTTTGGATATCCTTTGGCGACTTATCCCAATAATAGTCGAGCCCCATTTCACCAATTGCAACGACTTTTGGATGGGATGATAATTCCTCGATCCAAGCTAAGTCCTCATCCGTCATATCAATCGCATCAACGGGATGCCAGCCTATACTTGCATACATAAAATCATATGTATCAACGAGCTCCATCGCTTTCGTAATGGTCGGACGGTCAAAGCCAACTACAACAATATTTTCTACTCCCTCGCTTTGTGCTCTAGCAATGACTTCTTCTAAATCTTCCTCAAATTGCTCTGCGTTTAAATGGGCATGTGTGTCGAATAACATCTAAAAGCTCCTTACATTTCAAATATTATTTTTTTATGTCATTCTTATCAATTTGGTTATATTTTATTTAAAAATACAATTGTTATATTCATATAGCGGTGATTTTTTTCGAAAGCTATTGTTATCTAAGTTATATTCTTAGCCTTACTCGTGTGTCTATACTTGTTTAATTCGGTATGAAAACAATTGTGAACGTATGCATATAAGGTAATATGCAGCTCAACAACAAAGCAGCACAGAACTATTTTTATAAAAGAAAAACATAGAAATGTTTCACGTGTAACATTATACAGGAAACATTTCTATGTATTCATTTTGTCTATTTCACTCTTGCACCTAATGGGAGCTGTTCAGCAATCGTTGCCAATGAAAGCTCTCCATCCTTTGAACCTGCTAGAATCATTCCCTGAGATAGCTCACCACGCAGCTTCACTGGCTTTAGATTGGTTACGCAAACGACCTTACGGCCAATCAGATCTTCAGGCTTGTAGTATTGAGCAATTCCTGAAACGACCTGGCGCTTCTCGTA